>JABJAS010000050.1 GCA_018666055.1 Halieaceae bacterium
ATCGGCACCGTATTGATCAGACAACTGTCGTAACTGGGCCGATAACCTCTCGGGATCAGGGCAATCGATCAGAAACTTGCTCACCTCCCTGTGGTCGGCCAGTGTTACCGGCACAGCTACCCGATGGGCTTCGACAACCTGACCCTGAACGGCGGATACGGCATTTTCGATCAACATCCGATTAAAAAGCGTCCCTGGGGGCGCCATTACCACGATCACATGCGTCTGATCTGTCACAAAAAAATTCCTGAAAAAAACGATGACTCGGGCAGTCTGATGCCTAGAGTTGGTCTGTTAGAGTTTATACTGAACACGGTGTCAATGGAGGCATCCTTTTGCAGCGGCTCATCCAACGATTGCGCAATCAGCCCCTTTCGCAACAGCTCGCGCTTGCGGCGACAGGCTGGTGTCTGCTCGCCACACTGATACTCGTCGCCGTCGCTGCGCGATCGACCCAGTCGATTCAGCATCAAACACTGACTCAGCACGCTCACGCCGCCGCACAGCAGCTGGCCACCAGAGCGAGTAATGAGTTGGCGACAGGCGATCGGCTCGGCTTATCAGCCGAACTGCAGTTTTTCACCGACCAAGCGTTATTCGCAGGCGCAAGAGCATTGGATATCGAAGGGACGGAGCTGGCGATATCCGGCTTTATACCCACAGGTGCCAATGCTTATGAGCAAACAATGTCCATCGATGGCAACACAGCAGGCACGGTCGCGCTGTATTTAGATCTGAGCAAACAACAAACCGCCAGAGAGACGCTGATTTGGGGACTCATTGCCCTCTCTGTGCTACTCAGCACCGCGGTCTATGCGCTGACACGCCCAATGGGGCAGCGCCTCGCCAGAAATATTAATGACGCAGTGGCACAACTTGATGCCATCAGTGATGAGGCTTCGGTGTCGGTCAATGAAGTCGACAAACTGAAAGACCGGATTGACTCGCTGCCACTCGATTTGTTGCGATCCCGGGATATCCAGACCCAAGGTGACGAGCATTATCACGATACGGCTATTTTATGTATCGCGCTGAAAACCCTGCCGACCTACCTCGAGACGCTCGATGAATCGCGTTTGCAAGCCTACGTCTCATCCCTTCACCGGATGGCCTACGGCAGCGCCGGGTTTTACGGCGGAGAGCTCTCGGTCATTCGGCAATTCGGCTTGGCCATATTCTTTACCGGATCACTCTCGGTCGGGTCACCGGTGTTGCGCGCCGCCAGTTGCGCGTGGCTTTTATCGCGCTGCAGTGAGCTCGCAGAAAAACAGGAACGACTCTCATTCATGCCGGGAATGGCGATAGGTGTTAGTGAATTAGGTCGCGGCAACGACAAGGACATCTATCCTGGTCTGTACACGCAAGCAACGCTGGATGACCTACTGGCGCTGGCAAATCTCGACCTAGACGCCATTTTGCTCTCATCACATGCCGCGGAAGATGACGGTCTGACGACCTATATTGGCGTCGACGTGATTGACGAGCAATGGATGGCGATCGGGGACATCAGCGGCAGTCATCTTGACCTGCTGACGCGCCAACTGCACATTCTTCAGCGCGCCATCACGCCCAGTAGTGAAGATACCCCTCAAGGTTTCTTGCCGTTTTAAACGGGCTCAGGCTACTCCACGACAGTCAAGCGTGTCACCCGTTGATAACCCTTCGGTAGCTTGCTACCTCGACGTCCACGCTCCCCGCGAAAGTGCTCCAACTCCGACCACTTAAAGTTGCGATAATGACCACCTGATGTCACCTGCAGCATGTCACCCTCAGCGAGCACACAGAGTCCTGCCACAAATTCCTCGCGCGATGCCGAGCGAGCAGAGGGAATACCGATCAGTTTATTGCCCTTTCCTCGGGACATTTCTGGCAGTTCGGCCAAGGGAAACACGAGCATTCGGCCCTCATTGGTCGCGACCACGACAAAGGGCTCAGCGTCGCCAGTCACGGCAGCTGGAGACAGCACCCGAGCGCCTTGTGGCAGCGTCAACACCGCTTTCCCCGCTTTGTTCTTGGCCTGCAGCTGCCCAAATTGCACGACAAAACCGTAACCGGCATCGCTGGCCAGCAGGAAACGATCAGTCTCAGAGCCCGTCAATAATCCCTCAAACGTCGCGCCTGATGGCGGACTGATCCGCCCCGTCAGGGGCTCTCCCTGCCCCCTGGCAGAGGGCAACTGGTGTGTCGGTAAGGTATAAGCGCGACCAGTGGAGTCAATGACCACTGTCGGCAGATTTGATTTGCCAAGCGCTGAAAAGCGAAAGCAATCACCCGACTTAAAGCTCAGTGAAGAGGGGTCGATGTCGTGTCCCTTTGCGGCACGGATCCAGCCCTTTTCAGACAACACAATGGTGAGAGGGTCAACGCTGGCCAATTCGAGCTCGCTAAATGCCTTGGCCTCCTCGCGAGCCGCCAATGGTGAGCGGCGAGCATCGCCGTGTTGTTCGGCCACTGCTTTGAGTTCGCGTTTAATGAGCGTCTTAAGCCGGGCATCACTGCCTAATGTTTTTTCAAGCGTATCCCGCTCCGCCGCCAGCTCGTCCTGCTCGCCTCGTATTTTCATTTCTTCAAGCTTGGCGAGATTACGCAGCTTCAAATCCAAAATCGCTTCAGCCTGCATATCAGTAATCGCAAACGTGTCCATCAAAATAGGCTTTGGACTCTCTTCCTCTCGAATGATGCGAATGACTTCATCGATATTCAAAAAAGCAATCAAATAGCCTTCAAGAAGATGCATACGCCGCTCGACGCGTTCTAATCGATAGGTGAGTCGACGCTTGACGGTGGCTTTTCTGAAAACAAGCCACACGCTCAGTATCGTCACTAAAGATTTTACCGCCGGCCGGCCGTCGACGCCGATCACATTGAGATTAACGCGATAAGAGCGCTCGAGGTCTGTGGTGGCGAACAAGTGGCTCATGACCGCATCGATATCAATACGATTCGATTTTGGCAGCAAGACGAGGCGCGTTGGATGCTCGTGATCCGACTCGTCACGCAGATCAGACACCATTGGTAATTTGCGGGCCTGCATTTGCGCCGCAATTTGTTCTAGCACTTTGGCACCCGATACTTGATGTGGCAGGGCGTGAATCACCACTGCACCCTCCTCAATATGATAGGCAGCGCGGACGCGCAGCGCCCCACGGCCCGTTTCATAGAGCGCATTGAGCTCAGCAACCGGGGTAATAATTTCTGCCTCAGTCGGAAAATCAGGTCCTTTAATGTGTGCACAAAGATCCGCCACGCTCGCCTTGGGGGAGTCCAGTAAATGTATGGTGGCCGCCACCACCTCAGTCAAATTGTGCGGGGGAATATCAGTAGCCATGCCTACAGCAATACCGGTGGTGCCGTTCAGTAACAAATTGGGCACCTGAGCCGGTAAAACAGTGGGTTCATCTAAGGTCCCGTCAAAATTCGGCTGCCAGTCGACGGTGCCCTGCCCCAACTCAGTCAGCAGTACATCAGCATAAGCGGTCAGACGAGACTCGGTGTAACGCATTGCGGCAAACGACTTTGGATCGTCGGGTGAGCCCCAATTCCCCTGTCCGTCAATGAGTGGGTAACGATACGAAAAATTCTGCGCCATCAGCACCATGGCCTCATAAGCGGCGCTGTCACCATGAGGGTGAAATTTACCGATCACGTCGCCGACGGTTCGGGCTGATTTTTTGTATTTTGCGGTGGCCTTAAGACCCAGTTCACTCATGGCGTAAACGATGCGGCGCTGAACGGGCTTTAAGCCGTCGCCCACATGAGGTAGCGCACGATCGAGTATGACGTACATGGAATAATCGAGGTACGCTTTTTCGGCGTAGTCACGCAGAGACAACTGCTCGACGTCGACGGGGGGCTCCATTAAATCGGACATAGTGACGAAGATCTCAAAAGAGGTGGGAGTTTACGCCGCCGTAAACTCTTGAACCGCGCTATGCTAACGCACCCTCATGCGGGAATACCACGAAACTGCGCTTTTCACTTTGCGGCAGCCTAAAACAGACTCGCCACGCCTCATTAGGAGACATGCGCCATGGCAGAACATTCAACGATAGACCGTAAAGCGCTGGTCTGGCGGTGGCGGCACTTTGCACTATTCAGTGGGCCCGAATGGCATCGCTTACTCAGCCTACGAACCGCCATTTTTGTGGTGGAACAGGCCTGTCCTTATTTGGAAGCGGATGAAAAAGACCCCGAGTGCTGGCACCTCGAACTGCTCCGCGGCGAGCAGCTCATCGGCACGCTGCGTGTGGCGCCGCCCGGCATCAGTTACTCACAGTGCTCTATTGGCAGAGTGGCTGTCCACGCTGACTATCGCGAGGACGGCTTAGGGCGAGACCTAATGTTACGAGCCCTCGATTTCTGTGACGCGCGTTGGCCAGAAGGGGTCAGACTCAGCGCGCAGGCATATTTAACCGCGTTTTACGAATCGCTAGGCTTCGTGATGACCCACGGGCCTTACTACGAGGACAATATCGAGCATGTGGAGATGCTGAAAGAGAATTAGGAATTAAGCGGCACTGCGCGAGGCGCGTTTGCGCTCATGCTCCAACAACCATTTTTTGCGCAAACGAATACTCTCTGGGGTGACCTCTACCAGTTCGTCCTCTTCAATAAACTCTAACGCTTGCTCCAAGGTGTGCTTCACGGGTGGGGAGAGGGTCAATGCCTCATCAGTGCCAGATGCGCGCACGTTTGTAAGTTGCTTCGCCTTCGTTGGGTTCACCACCAGATCATTACCCCGGCTATGGAGACCGACTATTTGTCCTTCATATACCTGAATATTGGGGTCTAGAAACAGTCGCCCACGCTCTTGCAAAGCATGTAAGGCATACGCCAGGCTTTTGCCCGTCACCATCGATACCAACACCCCATTTTGTCGAGCGGCTAGTACCGCCGTAGTCACTGGTCCGTAATGATCGAAGATGTGAGTCATAATGCCCGAACCTGAGGTCATGGTCAGAAACTGAGAGCGAAATCCGATCAGGCCTCGAGCGGGAACCATGAATTCCAACCGCACACGTCCCTTGCCATCCAGCACCAACTGAGCAAGCTCGGCGCGACGCAGACCCAGCTCCTCCATGACACCGCCTTGATGCTGTTCATCAATATCGAGTACCAGTTGCTCATAGGGCTCGCACACCTCGCCATCGATCGTTTTCTGAATGACCTCTGGCCTCGACACACCTAACTCGAAGCCTTCGCGTCGCATATTTTCAATGAGCACGGACAAGTGCAGCTCACCACGGCCCGATACCTTGAACTTGTCGGCGCTATCACCGGGCTCAACTCTCAGCGCCACGTTGTGAATGAGCTCTCGCTCCAAACGCTCCTTCAAATTGCGAGAGGTCACATACTTTCCCTCGCGCCCGGCAAAGGGTGAGTCGTTGACCTGAAAGGTCATGCTGACCGTCGGCTCGTCGACGGTGAGCGCAGGCAATGCCTCGGGTTGCGCGGGATCGCACAACGTGTCGGATATCAACAGACCATCAATACCCGTAACACACACAATATCGCCAGCATCTGCTGAAGAGACTTCTGTGCGCTCTAGGCCCTCATAACCCATCACCTGAAGAATCTTGCCCGTCCGAGTGTCGCCCTCGCGGTCAACAATGGTGACCGGTGTATTGCCTTTGACAGAGCCCCGGGTCACGCGGCCGACGCCAATCACACCCACGTAACTCGAATAATCTAAGGCCGATATTTGCAGCTGCAGAGGACCATCAACGTCCACATCAGGTGCCGGCACATGTCGCTCTATTGCCTCAAACAACGGCGTCATGTCCTCAGCCATTGTGGCCGGATCGTCACCGGCGATCCCCAATACCGCAGAGGTGTAAACCACGGGGAAATCGAGCTGGGATTCGTTTGCGCCCAAGGCATCAAACAAATCAAAGATTTGATCTACCACCCAATCGGGACGGGCACCATCCCGATCGATCTTGTTAACCACTACGATCGGATTTAGTCCTCGCTCAAACGCTTTACTCGTGACGAATCGCGTCTGTGGCATGGGGCCATCCACTGCGTCAACCAAGAGCAGCACAGAGTCGACCATCGATAAGACGCGCTCTACCTCGCCCCCAAAATCAGCGTGCCCGGGAGTGTCGACGATATTGATACGGTAATCGCGCCAGCGAATAGCGGTGTTCTTGGCCAGAATCGTAATGCCGCGCTCACGCTCCTGATCGTTGGAGTCCATGACACGCTCGGCGCCCGCCATCTTCCGATCCAGCGTACCGGACTGCTGCAGTAGGCAGTCCACCAACGTCGTTTTGCCATGGTCTACGTGAGCAATAATGGCAATGTTACGAAGGGCTTTCATAGGTCTCTCATGTCTGTCGGCGGCCAAGGGGTTTTTGCGCGCGCGGAGTGTACACCAGTGAACAAGAAGTGGTTCACCCTATTTCCGCCCACCCGTCAGCACCAATATAGTGCGCGCACCGCACCAATATGCACTACAATAGTGCGTATTGCGGACTGCCGTTGCCATCTCTATCAATAATAGTGATGAAAAACAGAGGGTTACATAATTTTTCTTGATGGCCAGAAGTTGGCATACGCTTTGCACTGTATTAAGGAGCTAATCAGTGCAATCGCACTATCCGCATTTTTAACATCCCGTCATGACGGGGCGAGACTTCAAAAGAGGAAGAGGACATGTCAGAGCGCACGCTAGAGTTAATCAGCAAAAACGACGTCAGCTGGGTGGATCTCCGATTCACTGATACCAAGGGAAAAGAGCAACACGTCTCAGTTCCCTCGCATACAGTGGACGAGGATTTTTTCGAGGGCGGCAAAATGTTCGATGGCTCCTCGATTTCAGGCTGGAAGGGCATTAATGAGTCAGACATGATTTTAATGCCCGACGACAGCACGGCAGTGCTTGACCCCTTTACCGATGACCCCACCGTGATTGTGCGTTGCGATATCGTCGAACCTGACACGATGCAAGGATACGAACGGGACCCCCGTAGCATCGCTAAAAAGGCAGAAGCTTACCTGGTGTCGACGGGCCTGGGTGACACGGCTTTTTTTGGTCCAGAACCAGAGTTTTTTGTCTTTGATGACGTGAAATGGAACGTCGACATGAGCGGCGCCAGCTACTCGATCAATGCAGAAGAGGCCGCCTGGTCTTCGAACCTAGATTTTGAAGACGGCAATACAGGGCACCGTCCCCGTGTTAAAGGAGGCTACTTCCCGGTCCCACCGGTCGATTCATTGCACGATATCCGCGCTGCTATGTGCTCAGCCATGGAGCAAATGGGATTAGACGTCGAGGTACACCACCACGAAGTCGGCACCGCGGGGCAGTGCGAAATTGGTATCAAGTTCAACACGCTAGTGTCGAAAGCGGATGAAGTACAAATTCTCAAGTACTGCGTCTTTAATGTGGCGCATGCTTACGGCAAGACCGCGACGTTTATGCCCAAACCTGTCGTGGGTGATAACGGTTCAGGCATGCACTGCCACCAGTCGATTGCCAAGGGCGGAGAAAATACCTTCGCCGGCGACGGCTACGCAGGTCTATCCGATGCCGCGCTGTATTACATTGGCGGCACGATTAAGCATGCCAAGGCACTGAATGCCTTCACCAATGCCTCGACCAATAGCTACAAGCGTTTGGTACCCGGCTTTGAAGCACCGGTCATGTTGGCGTATTCGGCGCGCAATCGGTCAGCGTCTATCCGTATCCCTTACGAGCCGTCACCAAAAGGCAAGCGCATTGAGGTGCGATTCCCTGACCCCACTGCTAATCCGTATCTCGCATTTGCGGCCTTGTTAATGGCCGGTCTCGATGGGATACAAAATAAGATTCACCCCGGTGATGCAGCAGACAAGGACTTGTATGACCTGCCCCCAGAAGAAGCAGCCAACATCCCTACTGTTGCCTCGAGCCTGGAAATGGCACTGGATGCGCTCGATGCAGATAGAGGCTTTCTGACCGCAGGCGGGGTATTCAGCGACGATATGATCGACGCCTACATCGAACTCAAGCGGGAGGAGGTAGAGCGGCTGAATATGACCACCCACCCAGCGGAATTCGATATGTATTACTCCTTGTAAGGGCGGCGATGCCAGTGGTCGTCACAACCCAAAAGCCCGCCCAGTGCGGGCTTTTGACTCTTTAATCACTGCACAAACTATAACGCACCAAAATGGTGCGACTTGACCAGAGACAAATTTTAGCCAGCCGGGACATCAAGACACCTAACTATGAATGAGGACCACTGCAGACGCTTCTTACACCAGCCAGTTCGGCGGTTAACCGCCGTTTTGTGGGCACTCTGTGCCATTACCGCCGTGGCAACCCCCGTTTATAAAATCACAGATGAAGACGGCAATATCGTCTTCACCGACCAGTCTCCAACGGTGGACGCCGAGTCAGCGGAGCAGCTGACAATACGACCGCTCAATACCGCCGAACCCCTTGCCACAAAACCGGTCGAACCCACGGCGACACCCACTGCGGCGATCATCCCTTTTGAGACTCGGATCGAGCAACCGGCTGACGGCAGCACCATCCCGATGGGGCCGGGTAATTTCAACGTCACCGCCTTAGTCAGGCCTCCGCTGGCCGACTCTGAGCACTTGCAGCTGGAAATAGATGGTGCCCCCTATGGGCTTCCACAGAAACAGCACCGGTGGTCCCTCAGCAATATTTATCGGGGTGAGCATCGACTCCGGATTCAGCGGTTACACAGCTCAGGAATGCAGGTGGATGTCTCTGACACCAGCACGGTCTTCGTATTACGACCCTCTGTGGCTCGCTAACCCCATGCCCAAACTGCCCGCAGACTATAACCTCGAGTTGCTCGCCACCAGCGTGGTGTTGCTCGATGCCAAATTGAATGTCTGCGCACTCAATCTGTCCGCCGAAAACTTACTCGGTGTCTCTGCGAGTCGCGCCCGCGGGCATCCATTAGACGCGCTGCTCGATGAATCCAATGAGTGGTACCCCCTCTTGCATCAAGCACTGTCGGAAAATTACCCCATGGTGCGGAGAGCCATATCACTGACGACCCGATCTGGCCAACAGAAAACAGTGGATATTACGATCAGTCCAGTCACGGCAAAGGCCGGCAGTCATAGCTTGCTGTTGGAGCTCAATATGGTCGACCGATTGCAGGCGATAAGCCGCGACGAAAGCGAGTGGCAGGCCCAAGCTTCGCTGAAAGAAATTATGAAAGGCGTCGCCCACGAAGTGAAAAATCCACTGGGAGGTATCCGCGGTGCCGCGCAACTGCTCTCAGCAGAGCTCCCGGATCCCGCACTCCAAGAATACACTGACATCATTATTTCCGAGGTGGACAGACTGCATAAGTTAGTGGATCGCATGCTCGGTCCCAGAGAACGTTTAGAACCTCAGCCCACCAATATTCATCAAGTCGCCGAGCATGTTCGACAATTGATCGAAGCGGAAGCCGAAGGTGCACTGCAGATTGAGCGGGACTATGATCCAAGCCTGCCTGACTTTCTTGCCGATGCAGGACAGCTCACACAAGCCTTACTGAATTTAGTGCGCAATGCCTGGCAGGCGTGTGGCGAAGGCGGATTGATCACGCTCCGTACACGGGTTTTTAGACAATTCACCGTAGGCGGCAACCGACACAAGCTCGTCTGTGCGCTTCAGGTAGCCGACGATGGTCCCGGCGTCTCAGACGAATTAATGCCGCGCTTATTCCTACCCATGGTGACCGGTAATGCTCAAGGAACCGGCTTAGGGCTCTCGATCGCTCAGCGAATCGCCAACCAACATGGCGGCCTCATTCAAGTTAAGAGCGTCCCCGGCGACACCTGCTTCACCCTGCTCTTACCCATGGAGATGCAACATGTCCTTAACTGAACAGGTATGGATTGTAGACGACGACAGCTCAATTCGATGGGTGATGGAAAAAGCACTCACGCGCGCCGGGCTGACCAGTCGATTATTCGAAACAGGTCAAGCGGTGTTGGATGCATTGGCAAGCCAAGAACCGATGGTGGTCGTCAGCGATATTAGAATGCCCGGCATGGATGGTCTTCACCTCCTCTCGAAAATAAAAGCAAAGCTTCCGCATCTGCCAGTCATTATCACCACCGCACACTCTGACTTAGACAGTGCGGTGAACTCCTACGAAGAGGGTGCCTTTGAGTATTTACCGAAACCATTTGATATTGAAGAAATGGTCTCCATCGTGTCGCGCGCGCAGGCCCAACGCAGTCAGACCATTACGACAGACGTTACCAGTCCTGACCCCAGCACGACAGAAATCATTGGGAATGCCGCCGCCATGCAGGAGGTGTTTCGTGCCATCGGACGCCTGGCGCACAGTCACATCACCGTTTTGATTAATGGTGAATCCGGCACCGGTAAGGAATTGGTTGCACGAGCACTTCATCGGCATAGCCCTCGGGCCAACAGTGCCTTTGTGGCGCTGAACATGGCGGCGATCCCGCAGGAGCTCATGGAATCTGAGCTTTTTGGTCATGAAAAAGGGGCCTTTACCGGCGCCAACAATCGCCGAGCGGGTCGCTTTGAACAAGCCAAGGGCGGCACACTCTTTCTCGATGAAATCGGCGATATGCCAGCGGCCACCCAGACCCGGCTATTGCGTGTTTTACAAGATGGTGAGTTTTTTCGCGTTGGCGGCGTTGAGTCCATCACAGCCGATGTGCGCATTATCGCCGCCACCCATCAAAATCTAGAGGCCTTGGTTGAAACCGGCGCGTTCAGAGAAGATCTATTTCATCGACTCAATGTCATTCGGATTCATGTCCCCAAACTCGCGGAGCGACGCGAGGACATTCCACAGTTGCTCAGTTATTTTTTAACGGCAGCGAGTCAGGAGCTTGGCGTCGAGACGAAGATCTTATCCAGCGCCGCATTGGACTTTTTGACTCAGCTGCCATGGCCCGGCAATGTCCGGCAGTTAGAAAATACCTGTCGGTGGCTCACGGTGATGGCGGCGGGGCGAGAGGTACTGCTTTCTGACCTACCGCCGGAGTTAATTCAGCATCCAGACGCATCAGCTCGGAAGGAGGCTGATACCTGGCACGCCCAGCTAGCTGATTGGGCGAATCGCCAACTTGCCGAAGGGCAGTCAAACGTCCTTCGTCAGGCGCTTCCCTTATTTGAATCGATCATGATAGACGCCGCCTTAGATCACACCGGTGGCCGGAAAGCGGAGGCAGCAGAATTGCTGGGATGGGGGCGGAACACATTGACCCGAAAACTCAAAGAGCTTGATCGGCCCGTAAAGTAGTTGCCCCCCAAAACGCCGCTAGTGCGTCGCGCCCTCGGGAGCCGCGTCAGCTTCCGTTTCATCCGCTGCTTGTTGTGCGACGGCTTGACGATACAGCGCATCAAAATTGACCGGTGCAATCATCAGTGCGGGGAATCCGCCTCTCACCACTAAGCTGTCGATCGCCTCTCTGGCGTAAGGGAACAAAATCGTCGGTGCAACGGTCGAAAGCAACTGTCGAAGCGCCTCGCCTTCAATACCCGACACAAAGAAAATAGCAGCCTGCTGAACCTCCACAAGAAAGGCAGTTTGCTCTTCAAGCTTCGCTGTAATGGTCAGCGTGAGGACCACCTCGTGGTTACCCTCGTCATCGAGACGGCTACTCTTGGTGTTGAGGTCGACATTAACGTTAGGTTTCCACTCTTGCCGAAATACGTTGGGCGTTGCAGGAGACTCAAACGAGATGTCCTTGGTATAGATTCTCTGTGTCACAAACTGTTGCTGTGACGCCTGCTCCTGTGCAGCGGCCTGTTCTTCAGCCATGGTCTTTCTCCTTACTAAAAGTATGTGGGTGGTCTTGCCGAGCCATTACGCCAATAAAGAATCCAGCGTGCCGGAGTGCTCCAACTCATAGAGCTCATCGCAACCGCCAATGTGTTGTTCACCGATCCACACTTGCGGCACCGATGTTTTACCCGCTTTCAGCGCCATCTGCTGTCGAGCAGCTGGGTCGCCATCAACTGGAATTTCTTGGTAACTCACTCCTTTTCGATCAAGCAAAGCCTTTGCCTGAGTGCAAAAAGGGCACCACCGAGTGGTGTAGATCACGACACCGGTCATTGTGTCACGACAGGGAGTTTCTGTGCATCCCACTCCATCATGCCGCCAGTCAGCTTTTGAGCCCGCGTAAACCCCTCTGCCCTGAGGGCTTTAGTCGCGCCTGCAGCAGATTGGCCCATTTTACACACGACCACTACCGGTTTTTCGCGGAATTTGTCGAGCTCGCTCATACGGCCAGCCAGCGCGGCCGAGGGAATATTCAACGCGTTAGTAATGTGGCCTCGTCCAAAATCCGCTGCATCCCGAATATCAACAAAAATACCGCCCTCGGTATTCACCAGCTGCACCGCTTCATTGATCGATAAGGCGGGACCGGCTTTTCGCGTTTCGTGAAACACCAACATCATCAGCGTCACGGCAAGTGCGGCAATGAGCACCCATTGTTCAGCCATAAATGGCACGATTAAGCTTGTCGACACGTTACCCTACCTCTTATCACTACCCACTCTTTATGAAGCGAGCTAGCCTTTTAGCTTGTCATTGCGCCAGCTGAAGTCTTACTGCCGCTCCCGCGGCAACCCGTCGGCGACCGGCGAGTATATCCGTTCAATCAGCCTCCCTCCAGTCAAGACGTGCGCCGGTGCCATGACCGGGTCGGATTGCCGCCAGCCGCCTAAGCTCGATCGCGACAGCACTGCGACGAGCCTTGGGCACCCCCAAGGCGGTAGAGGCGAGTCATCGGAGCCCATTGCGCACGGTATCGGGTGTTCGAGTCTCACCAACCGTGTCG
>JABJAS010000425.1 GCA_018666055.1 Halieaceae bacterium
GCTGGATAATGAAAATGCGGTCCCCTTGGGGCATGAGCCGATATATATGGACGGTCAGATTGTTGGTCAGACCTCCTCTTGTGCTTTTGGCTTTCGGGTGGGAAAACCTATCGCGCTGGGACATGTGAATGTACCAATTCAAGATTGTGTGCGGGTGCAGGTGGATATCGGGCGGCAGATGTTTAACACCAGAGCCACCATAGGACCGCTCTTTGATGTGACCGGATCACGGATGAAAACCGGTTGATGGACCGCTCCGTCATTATGTTTGCCCCAAAACGGTGCCTGGTCGGGCAACCACACTTCAACTATGTATTTACATTTAAAATGGATCACTCATTTGTCGGTGTTTAGAGCGCGTCGTGTTCAATTGGTTTCATTTCCGGCAGCCTTGAAGAAGTTATAGCCTTCGTTATTCATTGGTAAGCGATTTCTGCCTGCGTTGTCACGCTGATTTTTGGAAGTTCCAAGGCATGAGCTCATCGATTCGGGCGGCAGGGTGGCCCTCGGCGATGGCTTCGAGGGTTGCCTTGAGATAGGCGAATGGCTCGACGGCGTTGAGCTTGCAGGTCTCGATTAGGGAGGCGATGCGGC
The DNA here is from genome assembly GCA_018666055.1 of Halieaceae bacterium. GTDB lineage: Bacteria > Pseudomonadota > Gammaproteobacteria > Pseudomonadales > Halieaceae > Luminiphilus. Next base: position 595 of record JABJAS010000425.1, read on the forward strand.
CCCATGTTCTGCCCCCTTCGTCATGTCCTGCAAAAAGCGCGTTTTTGCGGTTCAGCGCAATGGGTCGGATGGCGCGCTCGACCACGTTGTTGTCCATCTCGATGGTGCCATCGTCAAGGAAGCGCTTCAGGCCATCCATGTGTTTGGCGATGTAGGCCAACTTTTCGCCCAGCCGGGACTTTCTGGAGATGCGGGCGCGCATGGTTCTGAGCCAGCCCTCGAACGCGTCGATCAGTGGTTTGGTCTTATCCTGCCGTACAGCCAAGCGTTCTGCGGCACTTTTGCCCCTGATCTCGGTTTCAATCTTGTAGAACGCGGCGATCTGCTTGAGCCCTTCAGCAGCAATGGGTGAGCCATCGCGGTCATGCACTTCTTTGAGCTTGCGCCGCGCATGGGCCCAGCAGTAGGCCAGCTTGACGGGTCCGGAGTTCCGGCCCGGTTTGGTCAGCGCGTTGTAGCCAGTGTAGCCATCCACCTGTAGCGTGCCGCTGAAGCCCGTCAGAAAGTCTGTCGCATGTTTGCCGCCCCGCCCATCTGCGTAGCACAAGACCACGCCGGGCGGTGCTGAACCCCCAAAGGGGCGTTCATCCCGAGCAATGGCCCAGAGAAAGCCGGTTTTGGTTCTGCCCCGTCCGGGATCAAGCACTGGGCAGCGGGTCTCATCCATGTAGAGCTTGTCTGATCTCTTGAGGTCCTTGAGCAGGTGACCCACCACCGGGGCGAGATGGAAAGACATCTTGCCCATCCAATTGGCCAGTGTGGCCCTGTGCAGATGAATGTCGGAGCGGGCGTATATCTGACATTGTCGGAACAATGGGCAGTGATCGGCGTATTTGGACACGCCCATATAGGCCAAGAGTGCCTCTGTGGGCAGCCCGCCTTCGATCAAATACCGGGGAGCTGCGGCTTGTGCCACGCCACCATCCTTGTTCGGACAGGCGTATATGGGACGCAAGGTCACAATCACCCGGAACTGGGCAGGCACGATATCCAGCCGCTCGGTGCGGTCCTCTCCGATCCGCACCATATCCCCACATCCGCAAGGACAGGTAATACTGTCAGGCTCGACCACCTGTTCGATCCGTTCCAGATGGCCCGGCAGGTTGCCAAGGTTGCGCTGCGCGCGCTTGCGCTTCTTGCGCGGCTTCGTCATCTCGATTGCGTCTGACTGTGCTTCGGCCTCGGCCGTGGCGACCTCCAGGTCCTCGAAGGCCAGTTGCCGCTCATCTTCTGTCAACTTCTCAGACCGCTTGCCATAGATCAGCTGGTGCTGCTCCTTGACGTAATGCTCCAACCGCGCATTTACCGCCTCAAACTCGGCGTTCTGCGTGGCAAGCGCGGCGTTGCTTTCTGTCAGGTGGACCGCACTGCGCTTGAGATTGGCGCTCTGCATGGCCACGTCCAAAGCCTCGTGCTGCGCAGCCCGGATGGCCGTCTGCACCTCCTCCGGAAGGGCCGTCAGATCAAGGGATTTGAGCGCGTCAAACATGATAAGTGTCTACCAGATCAGGCCAATTGTGGCATCATATTACAAGGCTCAGAGTCACTCTGTCGCGCCCGGCCTGCGGGGGCGCCGCGCCGTCACGCGCCGCCAGTCCAACCCCTCGAACAGAGCCTCAAACTGCGCCTTTGACAGCCGCATCACCCCGTCGCTGATCTTGGGCCACGCAAACTTGCCCTCCTCAAGTCGTTTGTAGCTCATCACCATCCCGGACCCGTCCCAGAGCAAAACCTTGATCCGGTCCCCGCGTTTAGCACGGAACACGATGATCACACCCGAATGCGGATCAAGGCCCAGGTCGCGCTCCGCCAGTGCGGCTAAGCCGTCATGGCCTTTGCGGAAGTCTACTGGTTTGGTGGCGATCACGATCCGGACCGCCGGCGAGGGAATAATCATCAGCACTGCGCCAGATGCCGCGCAATATCCGCAATCCGCTTCGGCGGTGTGCTCTTGGGCAAACGGATCGAAACAGCGCCAGAGATGATCTCTACCCCGTCGTGGGGCACCTGGGCCGTATCGGGCGTGACAACAACATCGGCAAAACCTGCGACAGGCCTCAAAGCCTTGCGTTTGGCGGCGCTCCGCCACGTGGACAACCGTGTTGCAGACATACCGTATCTGTGCGCAACACCTGCTACCGTCGCGCCCGGCTCGTA
>JABJAS010000426.1 GCA_018666055.1 Halieaceae bacterium
ACCCAAGGCGTGGTGGAGACCCCATTGAGGGCAGCAACGGCATCGAGATAGGGAAAGACAGCAGGATCTGCATCCATCGAGACGACCTCTGAGCCCCATTGTTGAGCGCACCAGATTCCGGTAATGCCCCATCCGCAGCCAGCATCAAGTATGCGTTGCCGCCGCGCGGGCGTATTTTTTTTGAGGTAATCAATGATGAGGCAGCTCGATTTCCACAGCTTGGTTCCATGGATGCTGGGTTCATGACCTGCTCGTTTCACTGCGCGGATGCAGGCATGGCTTGCGTAAGGCATTGCGACACCCCGAAAACGGCGCACATTTTTAGCGCTGACGGCAGAGGGTCGAGATTTTTTTTGACGGGCAGATGACGCCTTGGTTTGGCTTGCAGTGGCGGGTTTCGAGGGTGACATGGCGCTTCTCGCATTCACGGGGAGCGCGAGCTTAACAAACCTGCCGACTCGAGGGTATCAGCGTTTGGTGACTTCCTCGGCCTGCAGACCTTTAGGCCCCTCTACCAGGGCGAATTCCACTTCCTGCCCTTCATTGAGGCTGCGATAGCCATCGCCTTGAATCGCCCTAAAGTGCACAAAGATGTCGTCTGGCCGGTCGGCCATGGTGATAAAACCAAAACCTTTGGCGTTGTTGAACCACTTAACGGTTCCTACCTGGCGGTCTGACATAAAAACTCCACCGCTTATCGATTATTATTGAATGTAGTCTTATCAGGGCTTTAGGCGGAACGCAATACCTCTATTTGCGTTCTTTGGCGTTTCAGTGTGGCGATTGACGATGCGGCGTGCTCTTGCTTCTGACGTTCTGCGACCACGACTTCGGCGGGAGCTCGTTCGACAAAGGCCTGATTGTTGAGTTTTCCCTCGAGTCGAGCCAGTTCAGACTCGTGCTTGCTGATCTCTTTGTCCAGCCGCACCAGCTCCTGATCGATATCGATGACCCCTGCCATGGGCACCCGGATTTCAAGTTCGCCACAGAGTGCCATTAGGCTGGGTGGGGGTTCCTCGTCGGGTGATAGGGCCTGCAGTTGGCTGACTTTGGCCAATTTGGCGAGGTAGGCTGCATTGCGTATGAGGCGCGCTTTGTCTTGCTCGGAGGCGTGGCTGACTAATACGGTCAGTTCAGTTGATGGTGGGATGTTGGCTTCGGCGCGAATCGTGCGGATTGCAATGATTATTTTCTTCAGCCACTCAATTTCACTCTCTGACTCCTCGTCGATCTGCTCTGCGCTGTAAGTTGGCCAGGGGGCCAGCATAATGCTGTCACTCTGCGTGCCGGCGAACGGGCTGACGCTCTGCCAAATCTCTTCGGTTAAATAGGGCATAAAGGGGTGCAGCATACGAAGCGATTGCTCGAGTACGGTGATGAGTGTCTGTCGCGTTCCGAGTGCCGCCATCGGGTTGGTCTCTTCATCCCAGAGTACGGGTTTGGAGAGCTCTAGGTACCAGTCGCACAATTCATTCCACACAAAGTCGTATAGCGCTTGCGATGCCAGATCAAATCGATACTGAGCATAGGCGCTATCGACCACTTGTAGAGTCGACTCCATGCGGCTTTTGATCCAGCGGTCCGCTAGTGAGTCTTCGCCTTTTTCAGATAGCACATCGTGACCCTCGGCATGGCTCAAGACGTAGCGAGACGCATTCCATATTTTGTTGCAGAAATTGCGATAGCCTTCTATCCGCCCGATATCAAATTTGATATCTCTTCCCGTCGAGGCCAAGGAATAAAACGTATAACGCAGTGCGTCGGTGCCATAGCCCAAGATGCCATCTGGAAATTGTTTACGTGTGGCTTTGTCAATCTTAGCGGCTAACTGTGGCTGCATGAGGTTGGCAGTGCGCTTCGCTAGCAACGCGTCGAGGGATATGCCATCGATCAGATCGATGGGGTCTAATACATTCCCTTTGGATTTAGACATTTTCTGCCCTTCACCATCGCGCACTAACCCATGAACATAGACCGTATGAAAAGGGACTTCCTTCATGAAGTGCAGCGACATCATGATCATTCGCGCGACCCAAAAGAAGATAATGTCAAAGCCTGTGACCAGTACTGATGCCGGGTGGAACGTTTTTAGATCATCGGTGTTCTCTGGCCAACCGAGGGTCGAAAACGTCCACAGCGCAGAGGAAAACCAAGTGTCGAGCACGTCGTCATCTTGTTGCAGGGTCATGGTGTCCGGCAGCTGATGTTTAACGCGCACCGCCGCTTCAGAATCACCCACATAGATGTTGCCTGCCTCGTCATACCATGCGGGTATGCGATGTCCCCACCATAGCTGACGGCTGATACACCAGTCTTGAATGTCGCGCATCCAGGAGAAGTAGGTATTTTCCCATTGCTTGGGTACGAATTGAATGGATCCTTGCTCGACCGCCTCGATAGCGGGTGCAGCAAGTTTTTTGGCGTCGACATACCATTGTGGCGTCAGCCAGGGTTCGATGACGGCGCCCGAGCGGTCACCTCGTGGGACTTTGAGGGTATGGGGTTCAATTTTTTCGAGTAGCCCCAGTGCCTCAAGCTCAGCAAGTACAGCCTTTCGTGCATCGAAGCGGTCCATGCCTCTGAATCGCTCTGGTGCGGCATCGTTGATCGCCGCAGTGGAGGTGAGGATATTGATTTTTGGGAGCTGATGACGCTCTCCCATCGCATAATCATTGAAGTCGTGCGCCGGTGTGATTTTGACGCAGCCTGAGCCAAATTCGGGGTCGACATAGTCATCAGCAATGATGGGGATAATACGGTCGGTTAGGGGCAGCGTAATGTGACTGCCGATCAGGTGTCGATAACGTTCGTCATCTGGATGGACTGCAACCGCGGTATCACCCAGCATGGTCTCTGGGCGAGTGGTTGCTACCACCAGGTATCCATCTTGACCCTGCAGGGGATATCGTAGGTGCCATAAGGAGCCGGCTTCTTCCTCTTGCACCACTTCGAGATCGGAAATCGCAGTATGAAAAGTCGGGTCCCAGTTGACGAGCCGATGCCCCCGGTAAATGAGACCCTCTTCAAATAGCGTGATAAAAACGCGCTGAACCGCTTGTGATAAGCCTGGGTCCATCGTGAAGCGTTCGCGGCTCCAGTCCGGCGACGTGCCCAAACGCCTTAACTGTTGCGTGATTGCCCCACCGGATTCCGCTTTCCAGTCCCATACCCGCTCAATAAAGGCTTCCCTGCCCAGTGCTTCACGGGAGGAGCCCTCTGATTCTAGCTGTCGCTCGACCACCATTTGCGTGGCGATACCCGCGTGATCCGTGCCCACCTGCCACAGCGTGTTGTGACCTCGCATTCGCTGATAACGCACCAATGCGTCCATGATGGCTTGTTGAAAACCATGCCCCATATGGAGCGTGCCGGTGACATTAGGGGGCGGGATGGGGATGCAAAACGCGGGCCCTTCGCCTGATGGTGCAAAGTAACCATTGGCCTCCCAATAGTCATACCATCGTCCCTCGATGTCAGCGGGTGAAAAGTTCTTATCCATAGTCACGGCAGTGATGGGCCTCTAATGGTGACTCTGATCGTTCAGAGATCGTGTTTGGTGAGTGAGTAGCCTCGGTCTCGATAAAACCGCCACGCATTTCGTGACGATGCTAATGACGAATCATCTGGCCCTACGATTTCGGCAAGACGCGTAAAGCGAGAAAAGTAATCTAGGATCACGCCGGTAGTGTTAATTAACACATCGTTTTGCTCAAGGGGCGGCTCGGACCATCCAATGCTAACCGGCTCTTTGTCATCATCGCTCATTAACGCGTGGGGTAGAAAACTTTCAGCACGAAATGTCCACAGCGCACTGTCGAAAGTGTTTGCTTGTTCCTCATCGCCGACGCTAACGAATATGCGATGGCCGCGTGCTAAGGCTTTTTCTGCAATACGGCCCACCGCGTTAGCGACCGGTAGGCTGCCGTCGCGCGGGAGAACATAGAAGTCAATCTGTGTCATGAATGACCGGCACGTTCCCGCAAATACGCGATCAGTAGAGGGACGGGCCTACCAGTTGCGCCTTTGGGTGCGCTTCTGAATGCGCTGCCCGCAATGTCAAGGTGAGCCCATTTGTAGTCTTCCGCAAACTGTGCCAAAAAGCAGGCCGCCGTGATGCTGCCAGCGCCGCCAGCGCCAATATTAGCCAGGTCGGCAAATGGGCTGTCGAGCTGTCGGTGATACTCGTCCCAGATTGGGAATCGCCAACCTCGATCGTGGCTGCGTTCTCCTGCACTGATCAGACTATTGGCGAGATGGTCATCATTTGAAAATATGCCTGTTGCCTCGTGTCCGAGCGCAACGATTATCGCGCCGGTTAGGGTGGCTATATCAACCACTTCGATCGGCTCGAAGCGGGCAGCGTAAGTGAGTGCATCACACAATACGAGCCGTCCCTCAGCGTCGGTATTTAGCACCTCTATTGTCTTGCCAGACATGCTGGTGACCACATCGCCGGGTTTGGTGGCTCGTCCACTCGGCATATTTTCAGCTGCCGCGATCACGCCCACGATGTTGATGGGTAACGCCATTTCTGCCGCCGCGTGTAGCGCACCGAAGACCGAACCGGCGCCCCCCATATCGAACTTCATCTCGTCCATTTTACCGCCGGGCTTAAGGCTAATGCCTCCAGTATCAAAGGTAATGCCTTTGCCTACGAGGCAATAAGGACGAGTCTTTGCAGAAGCGCCCTGATACTTCATGACGATAAGCTGCGAGGGTTGGTCGGAGCCGTTACCCACCGACAGTAAAGAGTGCATACCCAATGACGCCATCTGTTGCTCGTTCAGTACGGAAACGGATAGTTTCGAGTGCATCCGTGCCAGCTTGCGGGCCTGACCGCTGAGGTATTTTGGCGTACAGATATTGCCGGGGAGGTTCACCAGCTCTCGCGTGAGGTTTGCTCCTTGGCCAGTGGCCCCACCTATCGCAACTGAGCGCTTGGCTTCTGCAAGGGAGCAGAGGTTACCCGGCGACACGGCGACCCGTTTGAGGGGGCGAGCCGGTTTTTTACGCTGGTTGAGCGTGTGTTCATATTGATAATGTGCCAGCGTGAGCTGTAATGCGATTTGCTCAAGCAGCATGCTTGCGTCTCGAACTTTACCCGTCAGACCATCTGTCCAGACTAGGGCGTCCCTCGCTTGACTACTCACGAGCGATCGGGCGAGTGTTTCCGCTAATTTTTTTGCTGAGCTCACAGTTTGGCCACCGATGTCTCCGCAGCCAATCAACAGCACACGTTGAACCCCAGCACTCCCAGGAAGCCAATGATGGCTTCCCAGCGACGACGAGAAGTCGCCGTTTTTCATGGCGTTGGTGATGGTGCCACCCAGCAATTTATCCAGTGCCTTTAGGGAGGGCGCGAGTGTTTTTTTATCGGGAACCAGCGCCACTAGGGCCTGAGTCTTTATCTGACCGATGGTGTTGGCGGTGCGTGCGGTGATACTCAATGAGGCCATGCGATATCCTAATCCTGTTACGGGGGAAGCGAGAGGTCGCTAGTGTATGATGCTGGAGCCTTTAACGAAATAACCATCTATCGGACTTTCAACCCAATAGTGAGCCAATGCGGATACTTCGGTACTTAACACGCGATATTTTGCTGCACACGGTGGCGGTCAGTTTTGTCCTATTTTTGGTTGTGTTTGCAGGTCGATTCATCCGATATCTTGCTGAGGCGGCGGTGGGCTCGCTGACGGGCGATGTATTGCTGCCAATTATGCTGTTCAAATTGCCCGGGTTCTTCGAAATGATTCTGCCGCTTGGTCTCTTCATCGGCATTTTACTCAGCCTGGGCCGACTTTATGCTGAGAGCGAAATGGTGGTGCTTAGGGCTTGTGGTGTCGGGCCGGGAAGGCTCGCTGGGTACGTTTTAGTGCCCACTATGGTGGTGGTCGGCGCAGTGGCTTTCTTATCGCTCTATGCGGCGCCCGAGGGCTCTGCCCGTGCCCAAGTCCTGCTGGATAACCCGCGATCAGCAGAGGGGCTTCATATTCTTAACGAAGGTCGGTTCCGAAAGCAGCGTGGTGGGCACTACGTTACCTATGCTGAGCAAATCGACGAAGCGGGCGTGATGCACAATATTTTTGTTTTCGAGCGAGAGCCGGGATCGCAATCGGACATCTACAACGCAACTTTTGCGCGAGAAGGGGAAATTATTTTTCAGGAATCGACGGGGCGTCGTTATCTGGAGCTGCGGGGAGGGAGTCGATATCAGGGAGAGCCGGGGAAGCTCGCGCTCGAGGAAATACAATTTGAGCTGTATGGCGAGTTGATCCCAGAGTCGCAAGGGAGTCTCCGCCGCACGACTAAAGTCCAAGCAATGGCGACCCAAGCACTGTGGCACAGCAGCGATCCAAAATTACGTGGCGCTTTGTGGTGGCGTGTGTCTTTACCGCTGATGGTGCCGGCCATCGCAATGATCGCATTGGCGTTGAGCCGCACTGATGCCCGGCGAGGCCGCTACGCAAAGATCGGGCCCGCAATGGTGGTCTTGCTACTCTATTTTCTAGGTCTGACCCAGGGCAGGGGGCTGATTGAATCGGGGCAAGGTCCTGGGGTCATGTTAGCGGTGCACGTGGGTTTTGCCGTTTTGTCTCTCGTGTTACTGCATTGGGAGCGGATCAGTAAACGCTGGAGCATCGTCAATGTCTAAGCTTGACCGTTATATCGGCGGTGGCGTATTCACGGCGACGCTGGGTGTGTTGCTCCTGCTGGTGGGGCTGGATGCCTTGACCTCTGTGATCGATGAAACGGATGACATCGGCGATGGGTATGGTTTTCTCGATATCTTGGTATACGTGGGTTACACCTTGCCCCGGCGGATTCACGAGTTTGTGCCATTTGCGGCTTTAATTGGAGCGCTCATAGCGCTAGGTCGTCTTGCTGCCTCGAGTGAGTTGGTGGTGATGCGAGCCGCAGGCGTATCAATTAGCCGTATGGCCGTCACGGTATTGAAACCCGCCTTACTCGTAGCGGCGTTCGGTTTTTCAGTCGGAGAATTTGTTGCGCCGCACTCGGAGCAACTGGCGATGAGCTATCGCGCATTAGCGCAGCGGTCCGAGTCTGCGGTTGCTGGTCGGTTTGGCGCGTGGAATCGCGACGGTAATACCTTTATCCATGTCGACGCAGTCCAACGAGGCGGTGTCGCCTACGGTATCACCTTATTAAATTTTACAGAGGACCGGCGCCTCGATACCACGTTGATGGCGGAGCGAGCGACTCATGCAGGCGATCATTGGATGTTGGAGCGCGTCAAGCTGACTCGCTTAGAGCCCAACGGAACAGTGGTGCTGGAGGAGACCTTAAGGCGATGGGATACGGCCATTACACCCCAGTTGCTCACTCTGGATGTGGTAGACCCAGAGACGCTATCTGTGATGCAGCTGTGGCCTTATGCGCAGTACTTGAAGCAGCAGGGCATGGTTTCTTCGGATATTAAGCTCGCATTCTGGCGTAAGGTGTTGCAGCCCTTTGCGACCTTGGGCCTGGTACTCGTCGCCATGTCTTTTATTTTCGGACCGCTGCGCGAAGGGACGATGGGAGCGCGGATCTTTGTCGGCGTGATTGTCGGGGTCGCCTTCCGAATCAGTCAAGATTTTTTTGGGCCCGCCAGCCTGATTTTTGGCTACGACCCGCTATTGGCTGCGCTGTCGCCGATAGTCGTCTGTTGGTTGGGCGGGCTGTGGCTTTTACTCCGCCGCTCTTAGTGAATCAAGTTCCCCCCTTTTTTGGAATCACCACCAGCCGCGTTCCTGACCATTGATCATGCCAGTACGCCTTTTCCGCCGAGACAAAGCGCCACGCATAGCCGAGGCCGAGTAGCGTCGCTGACAGCAAGGCGCCAATCACGCGAATCAGTGCTTGCTTCCACGTCGGCCGTTCGCCACTGTTGGTGATTAATTTAATACGCCATGCCTGCATGCCCAAGGTTTGGCCGCCTCTGCGCCAAAAAATACCGAAGAACAGGATGACGATCAGTAGCCAGCCTGCCCACTGTAGTGCGGGTGGCACAGAGGGTTCAGCAATAGTGTCCGTGGGCCCTAATATCGCGACCCACATGGCAGTCGCGGCCATGAACAGTGGCAGTATGAGCAGCAAGTCGTAAAGCATTGCCAGCATATGGCGCCAAATGGGGGCGGTAGGGAGGGGGTTCAGCGGTAGGGACTCTGGGGTCATAGTAACGTTGGCCGTCAAAGATGTGATCGTGATTTCAGCGTAAACTAGCATGAACTGATCAAGATCGATGCCCATCATGATACAAGACGAAATCAACGCGGCGTTGCAAGCCGCCTTTACGCCGCAGACGCTGTTAGTGGAGAACGAGAGCTTTCGCCATAATGTGCCCGAGGGCTCGGAGACGCACTTCAAAGTGACGTTGGTGAGCGAGGCGTTTTCTGGACAGCGCAGTGTTAAGCGTCATCAGTCGGTTTATGCCGTGCTCAAGGAGTGGCTGGCGGGGCCTGTCCATGCGCTGGCGCTACACACTTATACGCCCGACGAGTGGGATCAAGTGGCGGCCGTACCGGCGTCACCTGACTGTCGAGGAGGAACGGGGAAGTGAGCAGTCACGTTGATGCCTCGGACCGTGTGGTTGTCGCCTTATATCGCTTTGTCCGACTCGATGATTTTGAGTCACTGCGCGCGCCGTTGCTGGAGGAGTGTCAGCGGGCGCAAGTCAAAGGGACGTTACTGCTTGCGAAAGAGGGCATTAATGGCACGATTGCTGGGAGTCGAAAGGGGGTTGATACCGTCATAGCTTGGTTAGAACAGGACCCTCGTTTCGCGGGTCTTGACCGGAAAGAGTCTTTTCATGGCGCTGAGCCGTTTCATCGCATGAAAGTGAAGCTGAAGAAAGAAATTGTGACGATGGGGGTTGAGGATATTGACCCTACGGTTTGCGTGGGTCAGTACGCTACGCCTGCCCAATGGAACGCGCTCATTGATGACCCCGAATGCTTGGTGATCGACACTCGCAATGATTACGAGGTGGCCATTGGCACTTTTCGGGGCGCTATTAATCCAGAAACGGAACATTTCCGCGATTTGCCCAGCTGGGTAGATACGCACTTACAGCCATCACGCCATAAAAAAGTCGCGATGTTTTGTACCGGCGGTATACGGTGTGAAAAATCGACCTCTTACTTAGTGTCTCAGGGGTTTGAGCAAGTTTGGCATTTGCAGGGGGGCATCTTGAAGTATCTCGAAGAGGTGCCCGTGTCCGAATCACGCTGGGAAGGGGAGTGCTTTGTTTTTGACGCTCGTGTCGCGGTAAACCACGACCTAGAGAAGGGCAGTTTTGATCAGTGCTATGCCTGTCGACACCCCATCACAGAGGCGGCAAAGCACTCTTCAAAGTATGAGAAAGGAATTTCTTGTCCGCGATGCTATGACCTGCGTAACGACCGCCAGCGGGCGCGTTTTCAAGAGCGGCAAAAGCAGGTGGAGCTTGCAGCATCGCGAGGTGAGCGGCATATCGGCGGCGAGCCGCCTATCCGCCAGAGCAAGGATGCCTCATTGCAGTGAGTGGATTCGAGTAATGAGTGCTTCAGTGGGGTGAAAATAGCTCACGGACGCGCCATCACCCGCCGATATCACCCCGACCACTCGAACACTGCCGCTGGCTGTGCGTCGCAGAATAGGGCCACCTGACGCCCCTTTTTTGGCTACGCAGTCGGATCGTGCAGGGCGGGTGTTGGCGGACATTACCAAGCAGTCCGGGTCATACATCAGCCCTCGAGACGATGGCGTTTCTGCGTGTGTATTGGTTCTGCCCGAATCGGTTGTAGGGGCGAAGCCCGCTGCGATGACGCGAGTGCCGCGTTGAGCGGGATCGGGTGAGAGAGGAATCCAAGCGCCGATGACAGTGTCGGTTAGCGGAGTGAGCACCGCCCAGTCCGCAGACATCGAGCCGCCGCTAACAACCAGACGAGCTGGCAACGGCGTATCGGGTGAGTGCTGCGCGAATAATTGTATGGGCCCTTGTGTGGCCGCGTAGTCTTCGAAGCAGTGCCAGGCACTGAGTAGTAACGTGTTTGGCCCGGGTGTAATGACAGTGGCACTGCAGTGTTCGGTAAAGTGCCGCATGCGGCCCCCTTCTGAGCGAATGACCGGGACCTCAAGACGGACCATGGCGGAGTGCCAGTAGAGCGCTTGTGGGTCTGGAACAAGTCTGGGGTCAGCGGTGAGTGGCTGCGATAGCGCGAGCAAAGCCAAAGCCCCTAACAGGTGTGCCAACGACGTGGTGTCGTGAAATGGTCGCATGACGATTCCGATGAGTTTGTGCAGGCGGTTTGACCATAGCACTGATTGCAGCCGTCTCGGCTCATTGTCCCAGCTTAACTGATCATGATGGGGCAGAGCTGGTGTATGCTCGCTGCGCACGACATTCGTCGACTGCAAAGATGGGCTGCAGAGGCTGCTGATTAAGCTTCGTGGTCTGATAGAAAGAGGATTGGGGTCGAACACGTTGGACTACTCTGGGCAGCAGTTAAAAATGGGCCTTTCGTTGGCGGTCATTGCCAACATTATTTGGGGGGTTGCGGCGTTATATTGGATTGAGACACAGCCAGTCAGAGCGGTTGATGTTGTCGCCCACAGAGCCATCTGGAGTTTACCGATTGCGACGGGAATCTTGCTATGGATGCGCCGCTTGCCTGCTACATGGGCATTGATTAAACACCGTAAAACACTCCTCTGGAGTGCGTTGGGCACGCTACTGCTGAGCGCTAACTGGGGTGTTTTTGTCTATGCGGTGAACGCAGGTCGAGCGACGGAAGCAAGTTTAGGTTATTTCATGTTGCCGCTATTGACCATCATTGTGGGCAGATTTGTGTTTCAGGAAGCGCTCAGCACGGCGCATCGACTGGCCATTGGGCTAGCGGTCGCGGCGGTTGTTTTACAAATCGTTGCCTATGGGAGTCTGCCATGGATCAGCCTGGTCGTATCGACTTCATTTGCGCTTTACGGCGCCATTCGTAAAAATATTGTGGCCGATTCGATGCAGGGTTTGTTTATAGAAACCCTCTGTATGGCACCGTTTGCTCTGGGCTGGCTTTGGTTAACGGGTGGGGCGGGAATGGGGGCGCATGGTCTTCGTGTAGATGTGTTCCTGTTGTTGGCTGGTGTTTACACGACGGCGCCGCTGCTGACTTATATTGCGGCGGCCAGATTGTTGCCGCTGAGTATTGTGGGCTTTACCTCTTATTTGGGTCCTACGCTACAGTTGTTGGTCGCGCAAACGGCACTGGGAGAGTCGATTGATGTAGTGACGGCTGGCTCGTTTGGGCTCGTTTGGGTGGGTGTTGTGCTGGTCTCTGGTCAGGGCCTTTTGCGGGTTCGACGACAAAGTCGGTAGAGGGGTTGGAAAAATAGGATTGAAAACACAGGGTTTATTGCGCGGTTGCGGCGCTGTGAGACGCCAATACTGTGAGGTTGAAGGTGTTTCATTGACTTGTGAACTGGGATTGCCATGGTTCACTTAGGCCCATTAAGCGAGCAGTGGCGCAACGTGCTTGAAGACGAGTTTCGGCAACCTTACCTGTCTGAATTGAGTGCTTTTTTGCGGGCTGAGAGGGCGGCAGGTAAAGAGATCTTTCCTGCCGAGAGTGAGTACTTTGCCGCCCTAAATGCCACGCCACCCGATGCAGTGAGGGCGGTAGTGTTAGGGCAAGATCCCTATCATAGTCCTGGTCAAGCACACGGGCTGAGTTTTTCGATCAAGGGCGGAGGTCGAGCTCCCCCGTCTTTGCGCAATATTTTCAGCGAGTTGGTATCTGACCTTGGCATTGCAGCGCCTGAGCGTGTTGATCTGACGTGTTGGGCGGAGCAGGGTGTGCTGTTGCTCAATAACGTGCTCTCTGTTGAGCGTGGTTTTGCGGGGTCGCATCAGGGTAAGGGTTGGGAGTGTTTTACAGACGCAGTAGTGCGTGCAGTGGATCAGGGTGAGCATCCGGTTGTGTTTATGCTCTGGGGAAACCACGCCCAAAAGAAAGGCGCCGCGATTGATCGATCGCGGCATTGTGTGCTGCAGGCGCCGCATCCTTCACCGCTGGCTGCCCACAGAGGGTTTTTAGGTTGTCAGCACTTTAGTCAGGCGAATGCCTTTCTGCGCGATCATCAGCGAGGTGAGGTGGATTGGTCGGTTTCGTCGTAGCAAGCTTGAATGGCCGTGAGCGTGCATTCTGGCTTGCCCAGTAAGACTGAGTCGCTTGCTGCCTCTGGCGTCAGCTCAATCAGTACCTGCTGGACGTCACCTTGGCTCGCTCGATTGACGACACTGCCGACGGCCCGATTCGTTGCGTTGCTCAGGCGAGCACCGGGCGCTATCGCGTCGAGTGTGTCGTCAAGCGTCTCTTCAATCAAGGCGCGATATAAGCGCCGCTTTGGCGTGCCGCGATAATGCAGTCGGGCGACGATCTCCTGTCCGGTATAGCAGCCTTTCGTGAAGCTGACGGTACCGTTGAGGTCGTAATTCAGATCCTGTGGCAAATAGGCGCCCATCGTGTCCGGCTCCACTCTGGCCCGAGCGGTCATCATGTCAACCTCAGCTAACGGCAGGACCGCGGTGGTGTGGCTTGGCGTGGCGGACGCGCTAGCTTGCCAGCATTCGATGATGTTATCGCCGCGTGGTATCTCAACAGCCAAGATCGCGTCGGCGTCATAGTGCACTAATGCGGTGTGTTCTGGCTGCTGCTGAGCGGCGCTAACAGTCCGACAGGCAATGCTCCAGTCTGATTCAGTCAGCGTGCTTTTAGAAAATGAAAGGTAGGGCTTTAGGTGGACTGCTAGCGCGGCCATGACGGCTTTCCGACCACGCATCATGACGTGCTCAGCACTGACAATGACGGCTAGTACGTCTGCGATCACTCTGCCTTTTGGATTGCAAAATGCGGCAAAACGAACGGCACCAAGTTGGGCGTTCTCAAAGTCTGCGGTCGTTTGTCCTTGGAGAAACTGGATCGCGTCAGCGCCGACTAACGTCATAACAAGATCGGTGTCCACCGGATCGGCCGTGTGGTGCAGGGTGTCTATGTCAGTCACGCGATTAAGTTGTCCTCGGTAGGCTCAGTAGAAGACGCCTATACTACACCGTCGGGTAGGCAGATTGGATCAACAGTATGGACCAGCGCGAAGAATGGAACAGAGCAAGATGGGCGAGTCGCCGAGGGCTACTGGAGCTAGACTTGTTGTTGGCGCCGTTTGTTGACGAAGGATTCGCGCAGATGAGTGCGGAATTACGCGCGATGTATCGAGAGCTGTTATTTCAGGATGATCAAGATTTACTCGAATGGGTCATGGCGCGCAGCGCTACCCCAGAACCGCGCTGGCAGCCCGTGATTGCTGCAATACGGCGCTTTCATCAGCTTGATGCGTAGCCGCGCTTAATTACGGGTACTCGGGCAGTTGATCCACCGGGCCGTCCAATGCGAGTGTTGGATCAAAATTGGGGGGTATCAATACTGAGTCCAGCGCGTCGGGCAAGGCGTCAGGGTAATCGGAATTAAAATGCAGTCCACGACTCTCTTTCCGCCCCGACGCACACGAGACCATGAGCTGTGAGACCTGAGTCAAATTGCGCATCTCTAGTAAGGGCCGTGTAATTTGAAAGCGACCGTAGTAACGAGAGACTTCCTGCTCAAGTAGGGCGATTCGCGCTGCGGCATATTCCAGTCGACGTGAGGTCCGGACGATGCCTACGTAATCCCACATCAAGCGTCTGAGCTCTTGCCAATTGTGCTGTATCACCACCTTTTCGTCAGAGTCGCGAACACGACTGTCATCCCAGACGGTAGGAGTGGCGGTAGCGCTAGCGCTGGACCTGGAGCTGGACCTAGAAAGGGAAGTGGCGATGTGCTCTGCAGCGGATTGTGCGTAAACAAAGCACTCAAGCAGTGAGTTACTGGCCATTCGATTGGCACCATGCAGTCCAGTGCACGCCGATTCGCCTACCACGTAGAGCCCCGGAACATCGGTGGCGCCATGCTGATTCACCACGACTCCGCCACAGGTGTAATGCGCGGCAGGCACTACTGGTACGCGCTCAGTCGTCATATCAATTCCCAAGGCTAGGCAGCGCTCATAGGCTTGAGGGAAGTGACGTCGGATAAAGCTGGCGGGCCGGTGACTGATGTCGAGATAAACACAGTCCGCGCCCAGTCGTTTCATTTCATGGTCAATGGCCCGCGCGACGATATCCCTGGGCGCCAGCTCGGCCCGCGGGTCAAAATGTGGCATGAACCGTTCGCCATCTTCGAGGTGCAGCGTAGCCCCTTCACCCCGTAAAGCTTCGGTGACTAAAAAGGAGCGCGTCTTTGGATGGTAGAGGCAGGTCGGGTGGAACTGATTAAACTCGAGGTTGGCCACCCGACAGCCTGCACGCCAAGCCACCGCAATGCCGTCGCCGCTGGCTCCGTCGGGATTGGTGGTGTATCGATACGCTTTGCTGGCTCCGCCGGTGGCCAGCACCAGCGCGTTGGCGCTGAGGGTTTCAACGCGTCGATCTTGGGTGTTGAGTAAGTGGGCGCCGCAGACTCGGCCCCCTGACTTGATGACATCGACCAAGCAAAGATCAGTGAGCAGTGTAATGTTAGGCGCCTGCTCGGCACGATTGGCGAGCACCTCGGAGATGGCGAGGCCTGTCTGATCAGCTGCGTGGATGACACGTCGATGGCTGTGACCGCCCTCCATCGTGAGGTGAAACTCACGAAACTCAAGGTCAGGTTGGTCTTCCCTAAGATCAAATGCTATGCCTTGTGACACCAGCCAATCGACACTTTGTCGACTCCGTCCGACAGTAAAGCGCACCGCCGGCTCATGACACAGACCTGCACCGGCATCGAGCGTGTCAGTGACATGAGCCTCTACCGAGTCGCGGTCATGTAATACGGCGGCCATACCCCCTTGTGCCCAGGAGGTTGAGCCTGAGCCCAGCTGGCTTTTTGACAAGACCGCTATTTGCAGGCTGTTGGGGAGTTGCAGCGCGAGACTCAGTCCAGCGGCGCCGCTGCCGATGATGAGCACGTCAAAGCGAGGAGAGGTGGGCATGTCAGGTTGACCGTTGGTGTGACGCGGGTGCGGTATAATAGCGACCTATTAGTGTAATTGATCGGGAACTTTTTGCTTGCGACGCAATCAGATAAGTCCGTAAATAGCCGGGAGGGTATATCACCCGGCATGTTGAGTGAATTGAAGGTGCAGTTTTGACAGCCTCTGAGACAGATCAGCAACTGGTTCAGAGGGCGCAACGGGGGGATTTGCGGGCGTTTGACCTGTTGGTACTTAAGTATCAGGGGAGAATTGCTGCGCTGGTCAGCCGGTACGTGTCGGATCCGTCTGAGGTGGAAGATGTTACACAGGAAGCCTTTATCAAGGCATACCGGGCCATCGATAAGTTCCGAGGGGACAGCGCCTTCTATACGTGGTTGTACCGCATCGCCGCCAACGCCGCGAAAAACTATCTGGTGTCGAAGCGCCGCCGTCCGGGGTCTGACGCCACAATAGAGGACGCTGAGGTGGGCTCTCAGGCTGCGCTGTTGGCCGATGTAGGAAACCCTGAGGCGGTCGCGATGGGAGAAGAGCTGGCCGCAGTGGTGGAAGACGCGCTGTCCGCGCTGCCTGAAGAGCTTCAGGCGGCACTGACATTGCGAGAGTTTGAGGGCTTAAGTTACGACGATATTGCCGCAGTGTTGGACTGCCCCGTCGGAACCGTTAGGTCTAGGATTTTTAGGGCACGCGAGGCGATTGACGAGCGTGTTAAGCAACAAATGAGTGGGGAGTCGGGATTCAGATGACAACCAGTGACAGAGAGTTAGAAACGTTATCCGCGATAATGGATGGGGAAGCTGATGAGCTTGAGCTGCGGCGTGTGCTCGACTCCACCAGTAGCGATCCGGCGCTGAGGGCAAGATGGCGTCGCCAGCAAATGGTGCGGGAATTGCTCCAAACCCGCAGGGTTAGGCAGCCCAATATTGAGGTGTCTTCTGCCGTAACAGAAGCGTTGGCCGGCGGAAAAAGTGTCTACAAAAATCCACTTTGGAGCATGGCGGTAGCCGCTTCGGTGACCATGGCTGTTGTGCTGGGCGGGCAGCAATTGCTGGTGCCTAACAATAACGCGATGCAAGGTAGCGTGATCAGTGATGTCGTGGGTGGTGTTGTCCCGGTTTTGGGTGCACAGCCCGTGCAGGCGAGTCTCGGTGCGAAGTCGCTACCTGTCGCCGCCAGACAGATAGATACGGCCGATAATGAGCGACGAGAAGTGGCGGCGATGTATGAGCGGCTGGCGCAAGATCGATACCGTAATTTGGGTCGTCACCACGCCTCGGCTGCTGCGCAAACTCATCCTGCCCCTTATATCTCTTACATTCGTGCGCCGGCACCCACTGGTCAAGAATCTGCGATGCAGTGAACCTATGAGGCCTTGGTGGATGCGTTTTGTCGGCGTGTTGTTGCTGTGCTTCGTGTCTTTTTCCGCGGTGGCGCAAGGCACTGACCTCGACTGCGAGTTGGCGCTAGAGCCTGAGCTAACGCTCGCAAAGCTGTTGGATGCCCATAAAGCCGTTGCGTACCAAGGAACGGTGCTTTATGAACGAGCGGACAATCGACAATTTCTTGAGGTTGCCTGGCCCAGCGTAGATGGCCCTAGCGAAAGCCGCAACGGAATGCTGCGGCGTCTCAATGCTCAAGTAAATCCTCAGGCAGAGTATTGGCCCGCTGCGCTTAGTCCAAAGAGCCGCGTGTGCGATCTCGGCAAGTTTTATTCGCTTAGCCTTGATTCGAGTCGCGTCATTGCGGGTCGATTGACGAGGAAGCTCGTGCTTCGCCCGCGTGACACTTTGCGCTTAGCGCATTTTGTGCATGTGGATGTTCAAACGGGCATGGCGCTTGCAATGGTAACTGCTGAGCCGGGCGGAAAGGTATTGGAGCGTTTTGAATTTGCTGCGATTCGCTATGGTGAACTGCCTCCGTCGAACGGTGTCGCGGCGGATGCCGTCTCGATTGTATGGGGCCGAGGAGTGATACCCGGTTACTTTATGGTCTCTGAGAATACTGAGCAAGGCGTGTTTGTGGTGAGTGACGGATGGGCTACTGCTTCAGTATTTGTTGAGCCGTTGCCCCCGAGTGCACCTTCTGGTGAGGGTGCGGTCATTGACGGTGCCACCCTCACCTATACCCGAGGTACGCGGGTCGGTAGTAGTGGTGTATTGATCAGCGTGCTGGGAGAAGTGCCTGTGGTCACGGCAAGACTGTTAGCGGATGCGGTGCGCTCTGCTGAGCAGGGATCATAGTGGGCGGGGTAACGGAACCCGGCATTGTGGTTGCCGTAGAGACCAACGCAGTGTGGGTGGAAGCCGATCGTAGCGCCGCATGTGGTCGCTGTGCTGCACGCGCGGGTTGCGGGCAAGGCGCCTTGTCAGCCTTGTTGCAACAAGGGAAGGGTCGTGTGAGAGCGCTGTCGGGCGATACGCTGCAGGCGTCGAGCTGCCAGCTCGGTGATGAGGTCTTGATCGAAATCCCCGATTCCACCTTACTGGGAGGCACGCTATGGCTTTACGGTGCGCCCTTATTGCTCGGGACCGGTCTGTCATTGTGGGCGGCGTCCTGGGGCGATTTGTGGG
>JABJAS010000427.1 GCA_018666055.1 Halieaceae bacterium
CTCATCGAAGATGAGTCCCTGAGGGTTTCGATGGCCATAGCTGTAAACTCTAGGCGCTTCAGTGGGGAAGGGGTTATCGACGGGTACCGACCCGTCCGCATTGACTCTAAGCAGTTTGCCCAACTCCCAAGAGAGGTTTTGCGCCTCTTCACGGTAAGAAAATCCCTCGCCCACGCTCACTATCAAGGTGCCATCAGGTAGAAAAACCATTTTCCCCCCGTAATGAAAGGAGCCCTCTTTGTTGGGGGATACCTCAAGAATGGCTTCAAAATCCTCAATGCGATTTTTTCGCAGGAACCCTCGTGCCACTGTCGTACGGTTGCCCTTGTCATCGCCACCGGCATAGCTCACATAAATCAGGTCATTGGTGTCGAATTGGGGATGCAGCACGACTTCAAGCAATCCGCCTTGATTCGCATCAAAAATGGGGGGCATGCCCAATACGGGTGTCGCCTCGCCTTCGCGATCCAATATCAACAGACGGCCGCCTTTTTCGGTAATTAATAAGTGACCGTCGCTCAGTTCAGCCACAGACCAAGGCCGATCAAGCCCCGACGTGAGCGTTTCGACCTGATACGGCGCTGCCGCGACTGCCCCGGTAACGAGTGGCCCGGCAAATAGCGCCGCGATAATGAGCGTCGCGCGAGTGACTGTGCAGCGAAAGGGCATAATGATTACCTCAGCGGGGAATGGACTAGGTTACGCGTTTGTGCCGTCGGTGGATTATCATGGCCCCTTACTCAAAGTGGGCAAGACCGAAAATGCGTGGCGTGACAGCATACACCTTGGGCGTATTGGTGGCTTATATCGTGGGGTCCGTGATCGGGACCCAAATGATTTTGTACTCGGTCTCCACCATGGCGCTAGAAGTCACGATCAACGCTCGTTTTGCGAGCACGGTGGATGATCTCCTTGGTTTGAGCAGCAGTTTACTGCCGATAATGGCAGTGAGCCTTGCTGCTCCTTGGTTGGCCTGCGATTTTGTGACCCGACGGCACCCCCACCTACGAAGCCCACTACTCTATGGGCTCACAGCAGCATTCGCTATCGCGATACTGCATACGGCGCTGAGCCAGATCTTTGGGATGGATGTCTTTGCGCCCGCTCGTACGTTGACGGGTTTATTAGGCCAGTGTCTCGCGGGCGCAATCGGAGGCGTTTGCCTCAACGCGTTGCGCTGAAGCGGGCTGTCCTGCTGTCATGCCATTAAAAATCAAATCGAAAGCCGATAGCAGGGCCATGTTCTTTCAGGTCGAATTTAAATCGATCGGCTCCGTCACCGTCGTCGTAGTCAAAGTCTAGATATCGATAGCCGAGTGACACACTCGACCAGCGGTTAAAGCGGTAAGCGAACGCGCCGCTGAGCACAACGACCAAATCAGATCCTACCCCGAAGCCGCCGACTTGTGCCGCGCCAGTGAATTCCCAAGCGGAGCTAATCGGTGTCTCAAAAAGTACCCCAACAACGGGATCAATCCAGTCATCTCCGACCTTCAGTTGACGGTCATTGTTGGGTCCAGAGAGCGATAGCGTTGCGGCAACATCACTGTAAAGCGCGCCGCCTGTCAGTTGGAGTGTGTCGTTGACGCGCCAGGTGACAGAGGCAATGGCAACCGTTTGCTCTACTTCCATATCACCAGAAAAGGCGTCAAAGGTATCCTCGGTGCCACCTTTTAGATCCATATACACCACGTCGAGCATGATCCCCCATCGCTCACCTTCACCGCGGTACATGCCTAAGAACCCGCTATCAATCGCATCGAACACTTCACTCGCGTCAATGTCGACGTCGAGCTCCAGGTCGCCCACACCCTGCGTTCCCGATAGTGTCGGCGCCAAGAGATATACGAGTCCTTGATTCGACCATCTTGGCGCGTCTTCAGTTGCGTCCTCGGCCGCGGCTATCGCTGGTGCCAAGGTCAACATTAAGGCTCCGCTGAGGTAACGCAGCAGTCTGGGGGTTCGGTTGTTCGTCATCATGAAAAGGTGGTCCTTGAAGAATATTGTGGTCGCAGTCTGCACGACTTCTGGTGAAATCGCAGTGCCAAAAGTGACAAATAGGGGTGCCAAGCGACCCGCCTTCAGGGCACTCGCTGCTCTGTGCCGTGCAGTCAACGCCGCTGCCACCTCGGCGCCAGTCGCTTTGTCATAAAAATGACATATTTCTTTCACTGAACTGCAACGAAAAGTCTGCACCATCGGTTCATGACATGTCGTCGATGACCACGTCTTAGGTGTTCTTCACAGAAAACGAAAAGGGTTCAGTTATGATCTTGCGGCTCAAAACAACGAGTTTTTTATGGCTTTTGAGTGTCAGCGTGCTCTGCCTATCACAGGCGGCATCCGCTACCGATAAAGCGTTGTTGGATATTTTGCTCAGCAATGGGCTCATTTCGCAGGCGCAATATGAGCAGCTGGCCGAAACAGAAGTGTTGACGACCGAAGCGGTACTCGCGGGCGTTGCGAGTCAACGTATTGAGCCGACCACTGTTGAGTCCAGTGCGCCGGGCTCTCAAGACAGCGAGTTAGCAGCCGAGACGGCGCTCGATCAGAGTGTTCAGAATGCGATCGACACCGCAGTCGCCAGCGCGATGGTCGCCGACTCTCCCGTCAAGGCAAGTTATGGCTCTAAGGGCTTTCGCCTTGAAACGCGCGACGGCAATTGGCAGACCAATCTTCAGTGGAGAGCGCAGTTTCGCTACAGCAATCCCTATGGATCTGACCCCCGTCAGATCGCGAATTATGAGGATGCCAGTGGGTCCAGCTTTGAGCAGCGTCGGCTGCGAATGAAAATTGGCGGACACGGTTTTCAGCCTTGGATTAAATATTATTTTGAGTTGGACCTTCAGCCGGCCCGCGACGTGGATGCTGATGCGGTCTCATCCAGCGCCCGTGTGATCGATTGGCGTGTTGATCTGACAAAGTGGGACTGGGCGAGCGTGCGCCTAGGGCAGTGGAAGGTTGACCTTAACCGTGAGCGAGGCGATTCGTCGGGGCGTCAGCAGTTTGTTGAGCGCTCCATTGTGAACCGCATCTTTACGGTGGACCGGCAAGTGGGTGTGCAGCTACGAGGGCGATTATTTGATGGCACGCTCGCAGACATGCGTTATTACGCCGGTGTGTTTAATGGCGAGGGTCGAGGCACCAAAAACAGCTCAACGGATCACCTGTACATGGGTCGTCTGCAGTGGAATTTTCTTGGCCGAGATCTGGCATGGCGTCAGACCGACGTCGAATATACGGAACTCCCAACCGGCTCTTTAGCGGTGGCAGGCTTTACCAATACGGGACCTTGCACACGTTGGTCTTCCTCTGGCTGCGGTAATCTCGATGGATTCGCCAAACCGATAGTAGCGGAGGACGACCAGTTTAAAATAGAGCAAGCGGTACAAGAATTCGCCTTTAAGTACAGAGGCTTGTCCATTCAGCAAGAGTGGCATCGCAAGTTTGTGAGTGATCGAGTCGCGGGGACAGACAGCGATCTAACGGGTTTTTATGTGCAGACGGGTTACTTCTTTCATAATTTAATTGAGGCATTTCCGGCGCCGCTCGAGCTAGCCGCGAGATATGCCTATGTGAGCGAACCGAATAAAGCGATGCGGAGCATCTACAACGAAAGAGAAGAGTTTTCGTTGGGGGCCAATTGGTTTTTTTCAGGGCATAGCAACAAAGTCACCGTCGATTTCTCTCACTTGACCTTGGATGACGGGCTACTCGAAACCACCCATTCAGAAAACCGATTCCGGGTTCAATGGGATGTCTCGTTTTGACGTTTGGCGCGGTTCATGTCGGGAGCCGGGTGTGCCCAGTTAAATGCAGCTCTTCTGGTCAAGGAGGGCGGAATTGCCCTCCGATCAGGCTGGCAGGGTGCGGATAGAGCCCCGCTTTGTTGAGCGAGTTGGCTCCGGAACAAAGCAGAGATTAACCGATATCACCGTCGCTAATAGAGCGATGATTAACCGGTAGGCGACGTTCATCAATTTGTCATCTACCTGAAGTAGGGTAACGCTGGAAAAGCGGATTAACAGGAATCGTTTGCATGGATATTATCGCTTCACATGGATTCACTTTACTGGCCCTGGCTTGTGTCTTTGGCCTCTTCATGGCCTGGGGGATTGGTGCAAACGACGTTGCTAATGCCATGGGGACGTCGGTGGGGTCGCGCGCACTGACGCTGAAACAAGCGATTCTCGTTGCGGCGATTTTTGAATTTGCGGGTGCTTACCTTGCTGGCGGCGAGGTCACGTCTACCATACGCAAAGGCATTATCGACCCCACGATGCTTGCAGACTCGCCAGATCTTCTGGTGTTTGGAATGCTATCGGCGTTGTTGGCGGCGGCAACGTGGCTCTTTATTGCCAGTATCCGAGGCTGGCCGGTGTCTACTACCCACTCTATTGTTGGCGCTATCGTAGGTTTTGCGGCCGTCGGTATTTCGGTAGATGCGGTTGCCTGGGGGAAGGTTGGTACGATTGCGGCGAGTTGGATCGTGTCTCCACTGCTCGCCGGTTCGATGTCATTCGCCTTATTTATTTCGGTGAAAAATCTGATTTTAGACCATGACGATTCCTTCGATCGGGCGCGCAAGTACGTCCCGATTTACATGTGGATGGTCGGGTTCATGATCAGTATGGTCACTTTGGTAAAAGGCCTGAAGCATATTGGTATCGATTTGGAGTTGGGTTTGGGCTCTAAATTTGTCGATGCCATGGCAATTTCTGCCGTGATTGGTTTGGTGGTGGCGCTCATTGGAGCGTTCTTGCTCCGTCGTATCAAAGTAACGGGCGATATGAACAGTGGCGACAACGTAGAGAAAGTGTTCGGCACGCTGATGATTTTTACCGCCTGCGCTATGGCGTTTGCACATGGCTCAAATGACGTCGCTAATGCGGTAGGCCCCTTAGCCGCTGTCGTGAGCACGGTGCAATCGGGCGGGATCATCGGCGCTAAATCGGTGATGCCGTGGTGGGTACTGGCGATTGGCGCTGCCGGCATTGTGGTGGGCCTTGCAACATACGGTTGGCGAGTGATTCAAACCATTGGTCGGAAAATCACTGAGCTGACGCCGAGTCGCGGTTTTGCAGCCGAGCTCGCAGCAGCTTCCACAGTGGTATTAGCCTCAGCGACCGGTTTGCCTATTTCGACGACCCATACGTTAGTCGGTGCAGTACTCGGTGTTGGTCTCGCCAGAGGTGTCGAGGCACTGCACTTGCCAACGATTGGCGCCATCATTACCTCCTGGGTGGTGACCCTGCCCGCGGGGGCGGGGTTGGCGGTGGTATTTTTCTATGTGTTATCGGCCCTATTCGGTTGATATAACCAATGCAGATCGTGTTCAAAGCGCGCGACGTGCACTGGGATGACCCCCGATTGTGTGCGTAAGCGTATCTGAGATGAAAAGGAGTGCCTTAAGATGGCTGTTCAACCTGCCTTATCAGAAGTATTAAGCAGTTCCCCATTAGCAGTAATGGAACGACACGCTGAAACGTGTCTCGACTGCGTCACAAAATTGATGTCTTACTTTGAAGCCGCGCAGGCGGGTGATTGGAACAAGGCTGAGAAGCTGCAGCTAGAGATTTCCCGGTTGGAGGGTATTGCCGACGAGATCAAGATGGATGTGAGAAAAAATTTGCCGCGAGGATTATGGATGTCGGTATCGCGCACGGACCTACTCGAGCTCGTGCGGGTCCAAGATAAGATGGCGAATGAGACGAAAGACATCGCCGGGTTATCGTTGGGGCGCAACTTGGCATTCCCACAAAAACTTGAAAAGTCGTTATTTAAATTTATTGAAACGGTGATCGAGGCCTCAGCGAAAGCGGTCGAGGTGGTCTCGGCAACCCGAGATCTCTCTAGAACGGCGTTTGGTGCGCGGCAAGCCAAAGCGATCGTGAGTAAGTGTGCACTGGTTGAGAAGATCGAAAGGCGCTCTGATGAGCTGCAGAGCAAGTTACGAGCCAAATTAAAGGCGCATGAAGAGGATATCTCGCCTGTCGACGCCATCTTCTTGTATCAGCTGTTGTCGAATATTGGTGAAATAGCCGACCACGCTGAAAAAGTGTCGCACAGGGCGCAAATTATTGCGGCTAGCTAACTCGCCGGTATGACGTGTGTCCTGATTCCTGCGTTATCGCTCTACAAAATTGAGCGAGACGCGTCGGTAGCCGTGAGAAGCGAAGCTGGGTAAATGCGAGAGGTCACTCTCGTCCTTGTTCAACGTGATCTGATCCAATCGACCTAATAGTGCTTCAAAGGCAATGCGAGTCTCAATACGTGCGAGTTCTGCACCGGCACAGAAATGGGGACCAAAGCCAAACCCCATATGGGGCTTGGCCATAGATCGGTCAATATCAAACC
>JABJAS010000428.1 GCA_018666055.1 Halieaceae bacterium
CACCACAGTGATGTCGGACGCCATTTCCATCAGCTCAAGGCGGCCCGGAACAGGTTTTAGTTGGTTTGTGACCGCGATAACCTCAGCAAGGGGAACCCCCATTGAGGCGGTCGCCACGATAGCTACCGTGAGATTAAACGCGTTAAATCGACCGGCAAGCAATGAATCGATCTGCGCATCACCCCAAGGCGTTCGCAAAGTGAATGCCAGCGGCGCGACACTGATCATTCCAATCAGCACATCCGCCGATTCATCGCTAAAAGAAATACCGACACTGTCACGACCCCAAATATCACTCTGGGACGACAAGAGGCT
This sequence comes from Halieaceae bacterium, assembly GCA_018666055.1. Taxonomy (GTDB): domain Bacteria; phylum Pseudomonadota; class Gammaproteobacteria; order Pseudomonadales; family Halieaceae; genus Luminiphilus. The sequence continues at coordinate 316 of JABJAS010000428.1, forward strand.
GTCATCGGCGTTATAACTTTGCACCGATGACGCAAAGTCGCGGAACAGCTTGAACTTCGACTCAGCGTACGCTTCCATCGAATGGTGGTAGTCGAGGTGATCGCGGGAGAGGTTGGTAAACACTGCCACATCAATTTTCAAGCCATCGAGTCGGCGCTGATCCAGCGCATGACTAGACGCCTCCATCGCGACATAATCCACACCGGCATCCCGCCAAACACGCAGCTGTCGATGCAAGGTAATACAGTCGGGCGTCGTATTACGCACTTCTGTTGGCGGACCGAACAGTCGCGATCCCAGGGTACCAATTGAGCCTGCTTTTAATCCGACTGCCTGTAATAGCTGACGGGTCAACTCCACGATTGACGTCTTACCGTTGGTGCCGGTAACCGCCATCACTTTTAAGTGGCAAGAAGCTGAGCGATAAAACCGATCAGCGAGCACGCCTATCTGATCCTTTAAGTCGGCGATTGCGATCACCCGATGGTCATGAGGCAATTCACGACCATCGGCCTCTGCTAGTACCACCCCAGCACCCTGCTCTAAGGCCGCATGGATAAAATCTCGACCGTCGCGCTCTGCTCCCGGGACCGCAATAAAAATCATGTTGGGCTGAACGTCACGACTATCTAAGGTCATATTGCCCAGCGGCACCTCGGACAGCGTTTGATCCGCCAGCAACTCTCGCAGCCCCATCATTGCTGCGACCCCCGGTACGCAGCAACCAATGCGCCTGCCGAGGAGCGATCAGGCTGAGCGTTGCGTATTCGGAGCACTTCTTCCGTGATCCTTGAGTAAACAGGCGCAGCGGCCAGACCGCCGCCATAGTGATCACCCCGAGGCTGATCAATCAAGATCGTGGTGACGTAGCGTGGATTATTCATTGGGGCGACCCCCACAAACAGGGCAACGTATTGGTCGTCCAAATACCCTGTCGAGCCGACTTTGTGGACGGTGCCTGTCTTACCGCCCACCGAAAAACCGGGCACTTGCGCCAAGGTAGCGGTGCCACCAGCACCCGTGACGCGACCGAGCACCTGCAATACATCTTGAGCAACTTGGGCATCAACCACACGTTTGCCCACGGGCAATGTCTCGCGATCTTGCTTCAGCAAAGTCAATGGCTGCCTCACGCCATCATTAGCCAAAATCGAATACGCTTGTGCCAACTGAATGGGTGTCGCATTCAAACCATAACCAAAGGCCACTGTGACTTTCTCTATTTCACTCCAGTGCATCATGCTTGGCAGAGAGCCTGCGCGCTCGCCTGGAAAGCCAGTACCAGTTTGCGTTCCAAATCCGAACCGGAGCAGCACCTCTAAAATGGCTTCATGTCCAACAGCTTGGGCGAGCTTAGTAACCCCTACCTGACTCGATTTTTCGATGATTTTTGAGACACTGATCTCACCATAATTACGCGGATCATGTAGCACTTTACTGCCCACTCGAATACGTCCGGGGGCTGTGTCAACGAGGCTATCAATCGTAAATTGCCCACTCTCCAGCGCCGCAATGAGCGTCAGCGTTTTGATTGTTGAACCAGGCTCATAAACATCCGTCAGAGCGCGATTACGGGCCGCACTGTCATCAAATGCTTCTCTATTATTAGGGTTAAACACGGGGTAATTACTGACAGCGAGAATCTCCCCCGTCCAAGCATCGATCGTGATAGCAGAGCCCGCGACGGCGCCCGTCTCCTTCATTGCTCGCTGTAACTCACGGTGCTGAACGTACTGAAGGCGCAAGTCCAAGCTCAGAGACAGCGCCTTGCCGGGTCGCGGTTTGGTAATCAAACCGAAATCACGGACTGCTTCACCATGAAGGTCTTTTATGAAACGCTTCTTGCCGGGAACGCCCTGCAACCACTGCTCAAATGCCAACTCGATGCCAGCGATGCCCTCGCCATCGACATTAGTCAACCCCAGAACCTGGGCGGTGACCTCTCCCGCAGGGTAATAGCGTCGATAGGCTCGCTCGCCTCGAACGCCAGGAAATCCCTCTTGCAGTATTTGACGCGCAAAATCGGGGGCTTGATGCCTCGCCAAATACATGAAGTGCTTGTTACCGTACAAAGCGAGCTTATCTTTTAACACCGCCGCGTCGACACCAAGCAATGCAGATAATTCTGCCAGCCGCGGGCTGTCCTTCAACTGCTGTGGGTTCGCCCACAGCGACACCACTGGTGAGCTGATTGCGAGAGGCGTGCCATGGCGATCCTCAATTAACCCGCGATAGACGGGAATCTCGGCCGTACGAACAGTCCGCATGGCACCTTGCTCACGCAGAAAAACAGCGCCTTGCCCTTCCTCGGTGACCTGAAGCATCACCAGCCTACCCATCAGCACTCCGGCTAAAACGATCAGCACGCAGCAAACGGAGAGGTAGCGCCAACGTGGTGTAGCCGGCGACTCGGCCTTCATGGCTCTTTTACCGCATGGGACAAGCTGAGATCAGGCGCGTTCATCGAAAGCGTATCGGAAGCGATTTGCCCGACGCGGTGAGGGGCCGCCCACGTATTCATCTCGAGCAAAAGACGGGTGTACTGCTCTTGCAGTTGCCAGCGCTGCAACTCCAGTGACTGTAATCGCGCATAGTCATCTCTTACCTGATGCGTACTCGCCACTAATCCCAGACTCGAAGCCAGCAAAAGCACCAGCAGCATGACGAGCACTATCGCGTTAGGCGCCAGTGAACGGTTCATCAAAGACGCTCCGCAATGCGCATAACCGCCGAACGGGCTCGGGGGTTCTGCGAGACTTCCGCAGGTGTGGGCATCACCGCCTTGCCAATTTGCCGCATGAGGCCCGGATATTCGGTGTGCCGAATCGGCACTCCAGGCGGTAACTGCGGGCCTCTGACAGCCGCACGAATGAATCGCTTAACGATACGGTCCTCTAAGGAATGGAAACTGATCACCACCATTCGACCGCCTGGCGCAAGCGCCAGTAAGATGGCCTGTAACGCATCACGAAGCGCGTCCAGCTCACCGTTAACATGCAATCTGATGGCTTGAAAACTGCGCGTCGCTGGGTGCTTATGTTTTTCCCACTTTGGATTGGCGGCAGATACCACTTCAGCCAGTTGCCCCGTTCGCCGGATGGGCTGGTCACTGCGCGCGGTCACAATCGCATTCGCAATCCGTCGGGCAAAACGCTCTTCACCTAATTCACGGAGCACCGTCGCGATCTCAGATGCCGGCGCCTCCGCCAACCAATCTGCTGCAGAACGCCCCTCGTCTGGATTCATTCGCATGTCCAAGGGACCGTCATAGGAAAAGCTGAATCCCCGCTCAGGATCGTCAAGTTGCGGCGAGGACACGCCGAGATCCAGCAAAACACCCTGCAAGCTTCCCAGTTCGACATGCTGACTGAGCGCTCTGAAGTTTGCTGCCTTAAAAGAAAATCGCTGATCGTGTTCCGCTAATTGGGATGCAGTCTCTGCCGCGGCTGGGTCATGATCTAACGCCATCAACGAACCTTGCGGCGAGAGTGCCTCAAGGATACGAGTGCTGTGCCCGCCCCGGCCAAAGGTTCCGTCTACGTATGCTCCGTGCGGCGATACCATCAGTGCCCCAATGACCTCCTCGAGTAAAACCGGCAAGTGCTCCCGGTCCATCAAAGATTAAGCTGCATCAGCTCCACTGGAAGCTCCCCTTGGGGCCCC
>JABJAS010000007.1 GCA_018666055.1 Halieaceae bacterium
GGGGCTGGGCTATAACCCCTTCAATCCTGCGATGGTCGGCTACGTGGTATTGCTCATTTCGTTCCCCGTGCAGATGAGTAGTTGGGCAACCCCGCGAGGGCTCGCCGAGGTTCCCGGTTTGCTCGACACCCTACGACATCTTTTTCTCCCCGATAGCATTGATGGCGTCACAGCAGCGACGCCACTCGATCTATTACGACAAAATACGGGGCTCTTATTTAAAGACTTAATCGCCAGTCGTCCTGAGCTGACGGGTTGGGGCGGCGTGGGCTGGTTCGAGGTCAATCTCGCCTTTCTAGCAGGAGGTGCCTGGCTGTTGTATCGGCGTGTCTTTACCTGGCATGCGCCCCTCGCGATGCTCGCGGTGCTCGGCCTGTGTGCCTTGATCGGCTACGATGGCGGCAGCTCAGAAAGCGGCGGTAGCGCACTGTTTCATTTATTCAGCGGCGCAACCATGTTCGCGGCGTTTTTTATCATTACCGACCCTGTCAGTTCCGCCGTGTCTAATAAGGGGCGGTTGATCTTTGGCGCTTTGATCGGTCTGCTGATTTATCTCATTCGCACACTCGGGAATTACCCTGATGCGGTGGCGTTTGCGGTGCTGATTTTGAATTTTTGTGCACCCTTTATCGATCACTATACTCAACCTGCTGTGTATGGCACTCGGAGCAACGATTGATGAAGTGGCTAGCGTCAATTGGATTGAGTGGCACGGTGCTTGCACTGTTTGCGGCCGTAACGTCGATCGCAATCGGATGGACTTATTTAAGCACGGAAGAACAAATCGAAGTGGCTATTCGTCGTGCGGAAGCTCAGCAATTGTTAGAGATATTCCCCATTGGTACCCACGATAATGAGCTCGTCGATGACACCTTTCCCATCGCCAGCAACTCGGCGCTGCTCGGCTTGCGCGAGATGCGCCAGGGCTATCGCGTGAGACTCAGTGGTCGCACTGTAGGAGTGATCATCCCGACGACTGCGCGGGATGGCTACAGTGGCGATATTAGAGCCCTGGTGGGGATCCGGCGCGATGGATCGGTGGCCGGTGTCCGTGTGGTCGCGCATCGTGAGACTCCTGGCTTGGGCGATAAAGTGGAGCTGAGAAAATCTACATGGGTGCTGGGATTCAACAATCGAAGCCTCAGCAACCCAGGGCTGAACAGCTGGAGCGTCAAAAAAGAAGGCGGCGTGTTTGATCAGTTCACCGGTGCGACCGTGACCCCGATGGCGGTGATCCTCGCTACACGCAGGGCGCTAGAGTACGCTACCCTAAATGCCGAAGCGCTCTTTGAGTCAGCTGGTGACCCATCATGACCGATCTCTTAATGGCAGCCCCTCATGAGTAATGTCTCTTTTCAACAACTCACGCTGAATGGATTGTGGAAAAACAATCCGGCGCTAGTGCAACTATTGGGCCTCTGCCCGCTGCTTGCGGTCACCGCTTCTACGGTCAATGCACTGGGCTTAGCCACTGCGACTTTGTTCGTACTGATCGTCTCCAATACGGCGGTGTCCCTCATTCGCACTATCGTCTCAGATACGATTCGACTACCCGTCTTTGTCATGATCATCGCCGCTGCGGTCACGGTGACGGAACTGCTGATGCAAGCCTATAGCTACGAGCTCTATCAAATTTTAGGCATCTTTTTGCCGCTGATCACTACCAACTGCATCATACTCGGCAGAGCAGATGCGTTTGCCCGAAAAAATGCGGTACCGGTAGCGTTGTATGACGGGTTTATTATGGGCGTCGGCTTTGGTGCCGTATTAGTCCTGCTTGGGGCCATTCGTGAGCTACTCGGAACTGGCGCACTGTTTGCAGACATGCAACTGCTCTTTGGTCCCAGTGCAGCGGCATGGCGCTGGCAGGTGTTCGCCGTGGACTACCCCTTTCTCGTCGCCATATTACCACCAGGGGCTTTTCTGGTGACCGGTTGTCTGATCGCTCTGAAAAACCAGATCGACACGTCACTGGAAAGACGAGCGCAAGCGAAGACAGCCGCTCCTGTTGCAGGCAGCAAGCGGGTACGCGTTACCGGCTCGATCTCCTAGCCACCGAGACAAAAATTAAGTTAGGTCGCCTTTTCCAAGAACCTGTCACATCGGGACCTTTGGTCTGAGGATCTGTGATCTGGGGACTGATGATTTAAAGACCTGTAAGCCAAGGCCTGCCGCCTAAGGGCCCTTTTTTGCAGTCTATCGGCTAAACGCGATTGCCTTATTGGGAACTTCTCAACTGGCACCGCCTCACAATAGGGTCAGCAAGCGGCTTGGAAACCCCCCAAAAAAGACGGATAACAGGCACTGATCGGCTGCGTCAGTGCGCCGCGATGGCATCACCGGGTACCAGCGTTCCGAGTATCTCAGCAACCGCCGCATCGTCCATGCCAGCATCCTCTCGGTCGCAGATATAAGTCACATAAAGGAGCACAGACTGATGGCTCAGATACCACTCCCGAACCCACGTCTCGTCCTCTTCAAAGAATCCAGACACGCCTGTAAAGGCGCCAAACTCCACCGCTGACCAATCGGTGACCTCTGGTGACTCCACGTTGGCTAATTGAACCGTACTGCTGGACTCGTCAGCATCGCTCTCGCGGATCAAGGTGGTTAACGCCAACTCACCAATCTCATCTTGATCAAAAATACGGATGACATCCTCTTCTTGTTCGGCGGACCATTCGGGCGGCAACATCAAACACCAGTAATCCGTTTCGATAATATTCATCAGAGAGTTCCGTTTTCAGACAAATCACAAGTCATTAGGATCGCATCCTCACGACCTGATTCAGAAGGGTAATAATCACGCCGCCTTCCGGTCCGCACGAACCCAGTTTTTTTGTAGAGTGCCCGCGCCGCACTATTGGATTCTCTCACCTCTAGCTCGACTGTCCTGATACCCAGGTTGACCAGTGCCGATGATGACTGCTCTAAAATTGCTCGCCCCATGCCGACTCCGCGAGCCGATGGCGCGACGACCAGATCAATGAGCTCAGCGTGAGTGCCCGTAGAAAGATACCAAATGGCAGCAGTGGCCTGATCCTCATCCGCTGTATACCAAGCTCGGCATGCGGGCTGCTTCAGCAAATCGGCCAAAAAAGGGAGACCCGGATGAGCATCCGGTGGATACAAGTGGGGCAACGTCGCCAGCGCGTCGCTCGGCGTCAGTGAGTACAGCACAAGGCCGCCTCAGACACGGTGCTGTAAAGGCTTCAGCACAGCCCACGCCGACTGCTTGTGCGAACCCTCTCGCAGCATCGCTAGGGTGGAGGGCAGCTCATACACCGGCGCCTGAAGAACGGGTAGTGAGGCAACTTGTCCCAGCTGAATAATAATTTGGGCATCATGATCCGTTATTAACCGCTGCAAGAAGCCGGTCAGCATGCCGGTCAATCCTCCCGAGTGACCTGATAACGCAGGCCCCGCCCTCGGTGGCCAATCAAACTGTTGGTGCGTGGTGCGGACGTCGGGTCCTCTGATGGCACGCGCCATCGCACCAATCAGCTGCAGTTGTTCTCGCCTTAACAATTGATCTTCCAGAGTTTCAATCCACAGCACGTCGCCCGTTATCGCCATCAGCAAAGACAACGGTGTTTCGTTCGCACTGCCCGGGTTTTCTAAGCTCGCTACGGTTTCAGTCACCTGTCGCGATGGCGAAGCGCTGCTCGGCTGATCAGCGTCCCGCCCACTCGGCGTCTCTTGGGTCGGCATCGCGTGATCAGTTCTTAACAGCTGTCGAAGCTCATCACCCTGCATCTCTGCGGTGGTCATGGGTGTTTCGGAAGCGGTAGCAATCTCAACTGGTATGGTCGGTTCGAACTGTCTGACGGTCGTTTTGGCGCCAACCGCATCAAACCGACTCACCAAGGGCATGATGCCCAAGCGATCGAGCAGGACGCGTCGCGCGCACTCTCGCTGCCAGGCCTCATTGCTGGCCATGCTGTTGCTATCTTGAGAATCGGTCATCATGAGAGTATCGCATGGTCTTGTCTTCAACCGAACCAGCGCCAGCCCCAACGATTGAAAAATCGGACCGCGCTGGCAATGAACCAATAGATATGTGACCACCCCTTTCGATAGGCATCTCCTCCATGATGGATGACATGGATATCCCTATGCTCCATCACCGCGCCGTATTCCGATAACCTCAGTGATAAATCGTAATCTTCAAAATACAAAAAATAAGACTCATCAAACCCCTTTACGGTATCGAGGTGTGCGCGATTGACCCACAGGCAACATCCCGACGCGAGAGGGATTGGTCGAAGCTGAGTGTCCGCCGGTAAATTGCGGAGCTCGTAACGCGCCGCACTCTTCGTGCTAAAGCGCTTGATCCATTGAGGCGCAAAGGCGCGCACGCCAAGAACCCAGACCGAGGGATAATCCTTCGCGAGATATTCGTTGCGCCCTGTCTCACTCAGCCCGATTGGCGCCAATAAGGCGATATCTGGCCGCTTGGTCACGGTTGCCATCGCAATGCGCATCGCCTCGGCATCCAGTTCCACATCGGGGTTTAGTAGGAGATGAATACGACTCTGTACCGCCTGTAGTGCCTGATTGTGGCCGCTACCATAGCCCTTGTTGTGCGCCGACGTCATCACAGTGATCTGCAGAACACCTCCCTCGTAGGTGTCACACAGCGCCTGACAACGCATCGCATAATCTCGGTCGCCGCTATTATCAACACAGACAAGCGCGACCTGCGTGATATCAGCTCTAATAGTTGCCGTAATCAACGAGTCTAGCAGGTGTCGAAGTTGTTCCAGCGGACTGTGGAATAAGACCACACTCATCGCCAGATCAGGTAATGGGGACGCTTGATTTGAGAGCATCGTGACAGAATAACAGCGTCTTATGATCGTGAACATGTGCGCAATGGCATTCTCCCAGCCCGGCCTCGGCACTAATCCATAGGTATTATCGGCGGGGCATGTTATCTTTTTAATCATAAGCGGCTTATGAAGGATCATGAGGCGCAGAAGCGGTTATTTGGCTTCAGTCGATGAAATGGATTTCGGAGAACGACGATGATCAAGCAATGGATCAAGCGCACTACCCCTCTCATACTGACCGTTTTGGGAATGTTCTTCATCACCGCATGCGGCGGCGGTGGCGGCAGTGACAGCGCGAGCAATAGCGGTAGCGGTTTCGTCCCACCGCCCGTTCAGGCGCCCCAAGGCGCCAATATCAGCATCACGTTAACGGATATCGAGTCCCAATCGATCACTGAAATCGATCCTCTCACACAAGGCGTCATGCGTATTGTTGTCACCGACGCTGATGATAATCCAGTGGGGAAGGAGGTCATATCGGCGACGACCACCTTGGGTCGTATCGTGCCTGAGACGGGTACTGCACTCACCGACGACAATGGCGTTGCTGTCCTGTATGTCACGGCCGATGGAATCGATGGGGCGGGAACCCTAACGGCTTCGCTGACGCTCAACGAGGTGGAATCAGAGGGATCCATAAACTTTTCAGTCACGACAAAAGTCGAGCAAACGGTGCGAAAAATCGGCCACATAACAAGTGCTGGCAATTTTGTTGAGGGCGTCATCAAAGTCGAGCCATCGGGTCAAGTTTCCACAGGCGGCACGGCCGCCCTCACAGTCGCGGTCGTAGACGACAATAATGACCCGGTCACCACTGAGGAAAGTGTCACGTTCACCAGCAACTGCCTATTTGGTAATCAGGCGGTGTTGGATCCGCCCAGCCCAGTCAGCCTAGGCGCCAAAATCACCGTGAATTTCACGATCAACGGGTGCGAAGGAGAAGACATTGTGACCGCAAAGCTCGCCTCTTCGGGTGCTGAGGCAACAGGAACAGTCAGTATTGCGCCAGCAAAGGGCGAGCTAATTCAGTTTGACGAGCAAAAAACCAGCGTAACGCTGATCGCAATACGTGGCACAGGTTCAGCCTCTGATTTATCAGAGTCAGCGGATGTGTTTTTCCGGGTGACCGACGCGGCGTTCAACCCTGTGGCAGACGCAAGGGTCAACTTCTCCTTGCTGCAATCAGTGGGCAATGCTGCGCTGAACTGCGCAGGAAAGCCATTTTGCGACTATTCGACTACCGAAGATCAGCGCGCTGAGCGCTCGCGCCAAGATACTCAGCGCAGCGATGCCGACGGGTACGTCTCCACACGCATGCTGTCTGGGTCAGTCGCCTCCTCGGTGCAGGTGTTGGCCTATCTGGACCAGAACGAGAACGATGCGCGAGAAGAGAATGAAGCCAGCACCGTCTCTAAGGTATTAATCGTCTCGACTGGAGTAGCAGACCAGAACTCCATTTCTCTGAGCGCAAAACTACTGAACCCCTATGGCTCGAGGGCAGCGGAGTATGAGGGCGGCGCAAACTGCAACAGCCTTGGCACCAAAAACGATGCTTTTTACACTGGAGGGCTGGAGGCGGACGGTCTGTGCACCGATGTCATGATTAAGTTAGCCGACAGGTTCAATAATCCCGTACCTGACGGCACTGCGGCAATTTTGACCACTGAATTTGGTCGCATACAAGGCAGCTGCATCACACAGGGCGGTGACTGTGGCGTGTCATGGAGTAGCCAAAATCCTCGAGCATCAGCAACGGTTGAACAGTACTCAGCGCCCATCACGATCAATGAAAATCTTGATGCGACCACGCCTAACCGATATTACTGCCCCTCTCATTCTGCGAATCATGGGCCTTGTCCCGATGATATCGCAAGCCCTGAGGTCAATCCGCCTGGCGCACCACGGGGCGGACGTAGCACCCTCACCTTAATCGTCAACGGAGAAGAAAGCTTCGTGGATCGAAACGGGAACGGGTATTACGATGCAGGTGAGTTGTGGACAAATCTCACGGAAGCCTTCACCGATCACAACGAAGATGGAGTATTCACGCCCCAACAGCGAGGCAACTGCTCGGATCCCCGTTTCGCTGACGATCTTTGTTTGGCAGGTTTCGAAGAGTTTTATTATGACTTTAATAACAATGGGCAATTTGACCTAAACGATACACCACGACCCTTCTCTGACACTGCCTTACCGGATGGGTTATATAACGGAGTCTTGTGCCGATCGGAGGACGAGGCAAGGGGTGTTTGCTCACGGGATTTAGTACAGCTCTCACAGAATCTCGAAATCATCCTCAGCCCCGGAGAGCAGGGCTACGATTTTTTGGTTGTTGACCGCAACAGACGAGAGGCCAGTAGCACGCTATACGGTGGCAATACCTACCAGCTATACGTAGCAGACCTCTACAACAATCCGCCTCCGGGCCTGACCAACATTACGATCACGGGCGGGGGTGGCTGCTCCGTTATCAATGCGGTCAACACGGTGCCGTTGCCGAGCAGTAATGCCGCCGGTGCCTATGGCGTGAGCTTTGCCGTCGCTACAGATATTGAGTCAGAGCTCTCGCCAGCCGACCCCGATCGGGTCGACATTACCCTGACCTTACCCAGCGGCAACGCCATTAAGCGCCGTTATAACTGCCCAGTCTCGAGGCCCTGTGATCCCGATAAGCCCAGTGCTGGCTTTTCACCCAACTGCGTCTAGCCAGGAAATGGGGCGAGGTCCTGAGCGGCCAGGTGATCGGCTGCTCTCCCTAACACTACCCAAAAGCGTTGGTAGCCCGCCTCGTTGGTGAACCTGTTACGCGTCAAAATTGAAGCAAAAAAAATCCCCAGTCAATGGACTGAGGATTTTACGTTTAGAAGCCTGGCGATGACCTACTCTCACATGGGGAAACCCCACACTACCATCGGCGATGCACCGTTTCACTGCTGAGTTCGGAATGGATCAGGTGGTTCCAGTACTCTATTGTCGCCAGGCAAACAGGTATGAACGGCA
>JABJAS010000429.1 GCA_018666055.1 Halieaceae bacterium
ACGTGACAGGTGAAAACGGTGGTAGCGCCTTTGTAGTGATTTACCTTTTGTGCGCGCTGGCCATCGGTATTCCCTGTTTGATGGCAGAATTGCTGGTCGGTCGACGTGGCGGTGGCAGCCCACCTCGATCCATGGCGGTTGTGGCGCAGGAGTCTGGTCGCAGCAAGGGTTGGAGCATAGTAGGTGGTATGGGCGTGGCGACGGCTTACACGATCGCTATCACTTATGCCGTGGTTGTAGGGTGGGTGCTCTGGTACCTTGCGCGCGCACTGTCGGCAGGTTTTTCGGGTTTTGATGCCGGTATTGCAGAAGCAACTTTCACAGGTCTGCTAACGGATAATCAATCGATGATGTTGTGGACCCTAGTGGGCAATGTCATCGTGGGTTCCATCATCTACGCGGGCGTCACTTCAGGTATTGAGCGTGCCGTGACTTTCATGATGCCGCTGATGTTTACGCTATTAGTTGGGTTGAGTATTTACAACTACTTTGCCGGTGGATTTGTCGAAACCTTGCAATGGTTATTCACGCCTGATTTCAGCAAAGTGACGGGTGCAACTTTCCTCGCTGCCATCGGACAAGCTTTTTTTTCCATCGGTGTGGGGATGGGGGGAATGATGACTTACGGTGCTTATTTACCCCAAGATTTTTCTATCGCGCGGGGTGCAGCGACCATCGTAATGGCGGATACGCTCATCGCATTATTGGCGGGTTTTGTGGTCTTTCCAGCGGTATTTCATTTCGGTCTTGATATGGCCAGTGGTCCTGGTTTGATCTTTCAGACACTGCCGGTCGCTTTTGCGCAAATGCCGGGGGGTGCCATTTTCGCCGTGCTCTTCTTCATCATGTTAGCGGTAGCGGGTGTGACCTCAATGGTTGGCCTATTGGAAAGCGTGACCAGCTGGACCAAAGAGAGATTGGCCATCTCGCGTCAGCAAAGCGCGCTGCTGGTAGTGGGCTCCGTTACCACCCTCAGTGTGATATCAGTGCTGAGCTACAACGTATGGGAAAGTTATCAGCTGATGGGCTTGAATTTCAATGAGCTCACGGAAACGCTTTACGATAAATTGTTGTTACCGCTGGCGGGCCTATTAGTCGCCTTATTTACTGGATGGTTTATGCATCGTGAGCACAGCGAGAATGAGTTGGTTGATGACGCCAAATGGTATGGCGTTTGGCGGTGGTTAACGCGCTTTATTGCGGTGCCTGCGGTTGCCATTATTTTGATTTCTGGCTTGGTCTGATTGACATGTTGATGACGGCGACAGACTGGCTTTGGTCTTATATTTTGATAGGTGTGTTACTCGCGATTGGCGTGCGCTTTACGCTGGGTTCGCGGGCCGTTCAACTGAGGCTGTTTAAACGGACCCTAGCGGTTTTCTCTTCTATCGAGTGGCAAGGTAGCGAACGCGGTATCTCAAGTCTGCAGGCGCTCGCTGTCAGCGTGGCGGGCAGAGTGGGTGGCGGCAATATCGCGGGTGTTGCCGTGGCAATTACCTTGGGTGGTCCGGGTGCCTTATTCTGGATGTGGTTGATCGCGTTGCTGGGCATGGCCACGAGTCTCTTTGAGTGCGCGCTCTCTCAGCTTTATAAGCGGCGTGAAGCAGACAAAACCTTCCGAGGCGGGCCTGCTTACGTGATGCGTTACGGCCTGGGTTGGAAGGTACTGCCGGTAATCTATAGCCTGTTGCTGCTCTTTACCGTCGGCTTTGGCTTCAACGCGGTGCAGAGCTACGTTGTGACGACTTCCATCGAGTCCGCATTTGGGGTGCCGGTTCATGTGAGCGGTTTTATGATGACGCTGGTGATGGCGGTGATTCTTTTTGGTGGGATTCGTCGATTAGCCAGAGTGTCTGAGGTCGTGGTGCCCTTTATGGTGGTGGGTTATTTAGCCCTCGCTATCGTGGTGCTGGTCATGAACTTTGCAGAGATTCCCGAGGCGCTACGACTTATTTTTTCGTCGGCGTTTGGTCTGGAGCAGGCCTTTGGGGGAGGGATGGCGGCGGCGATCACACAGGGCGCACGCAGAGGGCTATTTTCAAATGAGGCGGGGCTCGGCACAGTGCCTAATGTAGCGGCAGCAGCCGATGTGCCTCACCCGATATCCCAAGGGTTGGTCCAGTCTTTGAGTGTGTTCATCGATACCATTGTGCTCTGTACCGCTACAGCGCTCATCATCATGATGTCATCGGCATTCTCCACAGAGGGGCAATCGGTGGCCGGCGTAGCCATGACTCAGATGGCGGTCGCCGAGCACGTGGGACCTGTAGGCGAAGCGTTGGTAAGTATTGCGCTCGTGTTATTTGCGACGACGACGATTGCCTACAATAGTTTCCTGGGTGAAAACAGCATTGCTTATTTTGATCGTTTGGGGCGCCACGCAGTAACGGTTTTTCGACTGTGTATTTTAGTGATGATCGGTTGGGCGTCGGTTCAGGATCTCGGCACTGTCTTCGGGTTTGCTGATCTGACTATGGCGCTGTTAGCGCTGACGAATCTCCTGGCACTGTGGGCCCTGTACCCCATCGCGATGCGCTTGCTCAGGGATTATGAGCAGCAACTGGCAGCAGGTAAGTCGCCTCAGTTTCACTGTGATTCACTGCCGCAAGAGTCGATCGATCCGGCTAGCTGGCCTGCGCGTTACAAGCCTTAGCGGCGCATTATTGCGCGTTTGATAGCACGACGGTAAACCGTTTTTGTTCGCCAAAGCGCAGGGTCCTGACCGCAATAGTGTCACCGACTCGATGCTGCTCCATTGCCGTTAAGAACTCATCGTTACTGGTAACGGGTTTCCCCTCGATATGGGTGATAACGTCTCCGAGAATGATTTCACCTCGATCGCCTCTGCGTGCACCGATCATACCGACGCCTTCGGCGGGAAACCCACGGTAGGTTCTCACAATGGGAACGCCTTCAACGCGAAATTGCCGAAGCCAACGGTCAGACGCTAGTTCGACGCCTAAAACAGGTCGCATGATTTTCCCGTAGGCAATCAGTTGTGGCACTACTTCGGTCACAGTATTGACTGGAATCGCAAAGCCGATCCCGGCACTACCGCCACTGGGAGAATAGATCGCGGTATTGACGCCAACCAACTGGCCAAGCGAATTCAGCAGTGGGCCCCCTGAGTTGCCGGGGTTGATAGCGGCATCTGTTTGAATCACCCCGCGGATCACGCGGTTGCTTGGCGACTGAATTTCCCGATCTAAGGCGCTGACGACGCCAACCGTCAGTGTGGTGTCTAACCCAAAGGGATTCCCAATCGCCATCACCTTGCGGCCCACGGAGAGTTCAGATGAGTCTCCCAATGGTAACGATTTGAGTCCATCGGGTGGGGTTATCATGCGTAATACAGCGAGATCTCGTTCCGGCGCAAGCCCCACGACCTCTGCTGCATACTGTTGCTCATTGCGCAGCGTAATCGCTAATCGATCTGCACCTGCGACGACGTGATAATTGGTGACGATGAGACCGGCAGCCGCATCCCAAATAAAACCCGATCCGGCCCCTCGCGGAATTTCCATAATATTGCGGGAAAAACGTTGACGCCGAAGCTCACTCGAGGTCACAAAAACCACAGCGGGACTCGCCCGTTGGAATACTTCAGTCGTGTTGGCCTCGTCTTCCGTGGCGAAGCTCAGGTAGTTGACGGTGTCGTCTGCACGCAAAGGGGGCGACAACATACCGATGACGCCGCACAGGAGTGCTGTGGTGACACAGCTGAGGATCTTCATTGACGTTGCAACGACAGAATGCGGTCATCTAAAGGCGGGTGCGATCGAAGCAGTGCGGCTAGACCTGAGCCTTTCGCTGATCGAATACCGAATGCTGTCATCTCGCCCGGCAAATCCTGGGGCAGACCTTGCTCTGCTTTGAGGCGCTGTAATGCGGCGATCATATTATTACTACCCGCCAACTGGGCGCCGGCCTCATCAGCTCGATACTCTCTAAAGCGCGAGAACCACATAACGATGGTACTGGCGAGAATGCCCAAAATGATTTCCGCTACGATCGTGACAATGAAATACCCGAAACCATAACCCCGTTGCGTTTTGAAAATAACGCGATCGACGGTGTGGCCTATGATACGAGCGAAAAACATGACAAAGGTGTTCACAACGCCTTGTAGCAGCGTGAGTGTGATCATGTCGCCGTTGGCGACGTGTCCGATTTCATGTGCCAACACGGCTCGCGCTTCGGGTTTTTCGAATCGTCGAAGCAAGCCTGCGCTGACGGCAACGAGCGCGTTATTGCGATTCCATCCGGTGGCGAAGGCATTAGCCGCATCAGACGGAAAGATGCCGACTTCGGGCATGCTGATGCCGGCCTCTTTGGCAAGTGACTGCACCGTCTCGAGCAGCCATTGCTCATCGCGGTTCTGAGCCGATGTGATGATCTGCACGCCGGTGCTTCTTTTCGCCATCCATTTAGACAGTAACAACGAAATAAAAGAGCCACCAAAACCGAACAGGGCACAAAAAATCAGGAGGCTGCTGAGATTCAAGTCAACTCCGTTGCTAGCCAAAATGCCCTCTAAACCCAGTAGATTAAAAATGAGGCTAACCAATACTAGAACAGCAATGTTTGTTGCTAAAAACAGCAGAATTCTCATTCGGTGCGCTCCTTGCGGTGCAATGACGGACTGTTTTTCTTAAGTTGGGTCATTTGCTTCGCTTTCAAGCGGTTCGTCTGGACTTTGCGCGGCGGGTACTGGCGTGGGATGCGCACTGATCTCGAGATCCGTGGGTTTGTTATTGGTTATGCCACACAGCACAACATCGCCACGGAGCGCCGTATCTTTAGAGCCCAGTTCGAATAGCATGTTGACCGCTTCGTCATGGTG
>JABJAS010000430.1 GCA_018666055.1 Halieaceae bacterium
GATTCGTGCGTGTCAGGCTGAACAGTTACGGCGCTATCCCGACCCGACGGCCCAAGAACTAAGAGAGGCCATTGCCCAGACTGAGTCTCTAACCCCTGACCAGGTTTTTGTGGGCAATGGGTCAGACGAAGTACTCGCGCATATCTGGTTAAGCCTGCTGGCCGAGCGTCCGGTGCAGACGTTGGATACCACTTACGGTTTTTACCCTGTGTGGGCGCAGTTATACCATTCAACACTCACCGAAGTGCCGGTTCTGGCTGATTTTAGCGTTGACGTCGATGCCTTGATGGCGTCTGAGCATGCTGTGGTGCTAGCGAACCCCAATGCGCCAACAGGTCTGGCGCTGACTCGTCAGAAGATAGAGCGGCTGCTGGCCGGCAATCCGGATAGGCTACATATTATCGACGAGGCCTATTATGGGTTTGGTGCTGATACGGTAGCGCCGCTGATTAATCAGTATGACAATTTGATCGTCAGTCGGAGTTTATCGAAGAGTCATGCATTGGCTGGGTTGCGTGTTGGATATGCTTTGGCGCATCAGGATCTGATTGAGGGCCTCAATCGGGTCAAAGATTCCTTTAATTCCTATCCACTCGATGCAGTGGCACAGGCGGCGGCCAAGGTGGCGATTTGCGACGCCTCATGGCAAGCGCAATCTGTTGCCGTGATCAGTGAGAGTCGTTCAAAGATGACAGAGGGACTCGAGGCGATGGGGTTTGAGGTGCTGCCTTCGTCTGCCAATTTTGTCTTCATTAAGCACCGCACTTTATCCGGGCCCATCGTATTCGATGGACTCAGGCAGCGGGACATTTTGGTGCGCCGTTGGGACAAGCCGCGCGTCGAGCACTGGTTGCGGATTACGGTTGGCACACTCGCGCAGACAGACGCTTTATTATCTGCTTGCGCCGCTTTGTGCGCCAGTGAATAGGCTTGGCTAACCTGCAGTGTTCCGCCGAGTTAGCGTCGCCGCAAGATCAGTGATCCGATGCTGTAGCCTGCACCAAATGAACACAGTACGCCCAGCTCACCACTGTTGATATCGGCATTGTGTTTGTGAAAGGCGATGATCGAGCCCGCGGATGACGTATTAGCGTACTCATCGAGTATGGTGGGGGATTCACTCGGCGCTGGATCTCGACCGAAGACCTTTTTCGCGATGAGGTCATTCATATTTTGGTTGGCTTGGTGTAGCCATATGCGCCTGAGATCTTCGACATCGAGATTCAGCGATGCTAATTGCTCGTTAATCTGAGTGGCGACAGCGGGGCAGACTTCTTTAAATACTTTTCTGCCTTCTTGCATAAATAATTTATCAATTTGACCGATGCCGTCCTCGTCTCCTCGGTTGAGGAAGCCAAAATTATTGCGGATATTATTGGAGTAGATCGTTTGCAGGCGCGAGTCGACCACGTCCCAGCCAGCACCTGCTTTGGCGCTTTCGCTGCTCTCGATGACAACCGCTGTTGCGACATCACCAAAGATAAAATGTGAGTCGCGGTCTCGGAAGTTAAGGTGTCCAGTGCAGATTTCGGGGTTGACCATCAGTACTCGCCGCGCACTCCCCGAGCGAACCGCATCGCTGGCTTGCTGTATGCCAAAGGTGGCTGAAGAGCAGGCGACATTCATATCGAAAGCAAACCCTGTTGCCCCTAGCGCCGCCTGCACCTCAATGGCGATTGCAGGATAAGCTCTTTGTAGGTTGGAGGCGGCCACGATGACGGCGTCAATCTCGCTGGCGTTAACGCCAGCTTGGGCTAGCGCTTCTTGGGCAGCGTGGCAGGCAATTTCGCACATCACTGAGTGACTACTATTGGCCCTGTCGGGTATAGCAGGGACCATACGGTCTGGATCTAAGATCCCTTCCTTATCAATGACATACCGAGACTTAATGCCGGAGGCTTTTTCAATAAATGCCACCGATGAGTGGGTTTTGGCCTCAACATCCCCGCATTCAATCGCCTCATGATGGGCTGCATTGAAGCGGTCAACCCACGTATTAAATGACGCGACAAGTTCTTGATTGCTGATGCTGTCTGGTGGCGTGTAGAGGCCGGACCCACTAATCACCGCAGAAATTGTCATTGCAAGCCCTAGCGTTTGTCGATGGGTTTAAAGTCTCTGTGCGCTTCGCCGGTGTAGAGCTGTCGGGGTCTGCCGATACGGTAGGATCCACCAATCATCTCATTCCAATGGGCAATCCAACCCACGGTGCGCCCAATCGCAAAAATCACGGTGAACATCGACGTCGGTATTCCAAGCGCTTTCAGGATAATACCCGAATAAAAGTCGACGTTGGGATAAAGCTTTTTGGCGACGAAATAGTCGTCCTTTAAGGCAATTTCTTCGAGTCTCTTTGCAATCTCTAAATTTTCGTCCTCGATACCCAGCTCAGCCAGAACCTCATCGGCGGCCTCTTTCATGACTTTAGCGCGGGGGTCGAAGTTTTTATAAACGCGATGCCCAAAACCCATCAAGCGAAAAGGGTCGTCTTTATCCTTGGCCCGTGCGATGAATTCGTCGATTCGGTCCACCGTGCCAATTTCCTCGAGCATCTTCACGACCGCCTCGTTAGCGCCGCCGTGCGAAGGGCCCCATAGCGCAGCAATGCCTGCCGCAATGCAGGCAAATGGATTGGCTTGGGAAGAGCCTGCGAGCCTCACGGTAGAGGTCGAAGCGTTTTGTTCATGGTCCGCGTGTAATAGGAAGATACGATCCATTGCTTTGGCAATAGTCGGTGAGACCTTTGTGGGCTCACACGGATTGCCAAACATCATATGCAGAAAATTCGCGGCATAGTCCAGATTGTTATCGGGATACATAAAGGGCTGGCCGATCGAGAACTTATAGCTCATTGCCGCTAACGTGGGCATCTTTGCAATCAGTCTGAAAGCGGCTACTTCTCTATGCCATGGGTCAGAAATATCAGTGGAGTCGTGATAAAACGCCGATAGCGCGCCGACAACACCACACATAATGGCCATCGGATGCGCATCTCTTCGGAAGCCATTAAAAAAAGTTCTGATCTGCTCATGCACCATCGTGTGGTGCGTCATGATGCCGACGAATTCCTCTTTCTCCGCTGCGGTGGGAAGTTCGCCATTGAGCAAAAGGTAGCAGGTTTCTAAGTAGTCTGAATGTTCAGCAAGCTGCTCTATCGGGTATCCGCGGTGAAGCAGAACGCCGTTTTCTCCGTCAATAAAGGTGATTTTTGACTCGCAGGCTGCGGTAGACGTAAAGCCGGGATCGTAAGTGAAATAGCCATTCGCCGTCAGCGTGCCGACATCAACGACATCCGGACCCAGCGTGCCCGAGTGCACTGCTAAATCAATGGTTTGCTGGGATCCATCCTCATGAGTGAGGTTAAGGGTCGCATTCTTTTCAGCCATTAGACTTTCTACCAGGTCGTGTTGAGAGGGTGCCAAACTAATGCTGACCGCCGGTCATGTCAATTTCAGTGTGTTGGGAGCAGACCGTCAGGCGCTGACAAATTGTAATCGATTGTCAGCGCAACTATACTGCGCCCCGATGAGATTCTGGCATCGACCAGATCTGCCCGCTGTTAATGAGACTAATCTGAGAGCTATTGTGAGACCGACTTCAAAGGACACACGTCCAGTCAATTTGGATTTGGGTACGATTCAGTTACCCGTTACCGCTTATGCTTCGATCGCCCACCGCGTCACTGGTGTGCTGATGTTTTTCGCTAGCTTTTTATTGCTCTGGGCGCTTGATCGCAGTCTGGCGTCGGAGGCCTCTTTCGATGCGCTGTCTGAGGTGTTGTCGTCGCCGTTCGCTAAAGTGGTCATGTGGGGCGTTGCCTCCGCGCTCACCTACCACGCGTTGGCGGGTGTTAAGCACCTCGTGATGGACACGGGGGTAGGGGAAACCATGCGAGGTGGTGTCATCGGTGCGCGCATTGTTTTCAGTGCGGCCTTCACTGCAGCGATTTTATGGGGAGTGGCGATATGGTGACCTCAGTCACGAGCTTTAGCCGCACTGGCCTGTCTGATTGGCTTATTCAGAGAGTCACGTCGATCATATTGCTGGCATATTTTCTGCTGATCGCCTACCAGTTGATGGGTTCAGTTGACTACACTAGCTGGGCGCGGCTGTTCGAGCAGACCTGGATGAAGGTGTTTACGCTAATGGCGGCCCTCTCTTTGGCTGCGCACAGTTGGATCGGTTTATGGTCTGTTTTCACAGACTATCTGACCGAGCGGATGTTGGGTCCGAAGGGCAACGTGATTCGTTTGGTGTGTCAGCTAGGCGCTTCACTGGCGCTAGTCGGGTACGTAATTTGGGTGGTGGTGATCATTTGGAGTTAATCCAAGGCCACTAGCGGTTGCGTCTACTGCGCCGGTGTTCGGGGTAGGAAGGCGGATAAAAAGTGAGTGTTATGAGAACAATTTCTTTTGATGGGGTCATTGTCGGCGGTGGTGGCGCAGGTATGCGCGCGGCACTCCAATTGGCGCAGTCTGGCTATAAAACCGCGGTGATTTCGAAGGTGTTCCCGACTCGCTCGCACACCGTGTCGGCTCAAGGTGGCATTACCTGCGCGATTGCCAGTGACGACCCGCAAGACGATTGGCGCTGGCATATGTATGACACCGTTAAGGGGTCTGATTATATCGGTGATCAAGAAGCGATTGAATACATGTGCTCCGTGGGTCCAGAGGCGATTTTTGAGTTGGAACACATGGGATTGCCTTTTTCCCGCACGGAGGAGGGCCGGATTTACCAACGACCCTTTGGCGGGCAGTCGAAGAACTATGGTGAGGGCGGACAAGCGGCCAGGACCTGTGCCGCAGCAGACCGCACCGGTCACGCATTGCTGCACACGCTATACCAGAACAACATAAAGAACGAGACCGTCTTTTTTAATGAATGGTTCGCGGTTGATTTAGTGAAAAACCAAGACGGCGCCGTCGTTGGGGTCGTGGCGATCTGTATCGAGACGGGTGAAACGGTGTACGTGAAATCTAAGGCGACGGTTTTTGCGACGGGCGGTGCAGGGCGTATTTATGCTTCCACCACCAACGCCCATATTAATACCGGCGATGGGATGGGTATGGCGCTCCGCGCGGGTGTTCCCGCTCAGGATATGGAGATGTGGCAGTTCCACCCAACGGGTATCTATGGAGCGGGCACACTGGTGACCGAGGGATGTCGCGGAGAGGGCGGTTATCTCGTCAATAAAGACGGTGAGCGTTTTATGGAGCGTTATGCGCCGAATGCCAAAGACCTCGCGGGCAGAGATGTCGTTGCGCGATCTATGGTGCTGGAGATATTAGAGGGCCGTGGCTGCGGTCCCAATGGTGACCACGTGAAGCTGAAGTTGGATCACCTCGGTGAGGACGTGCTGGAATCGCGGCTGCCTGGCATTTGCGAACTGAGCCGGACCTTCGCGCACGTCGACCCGGTGAAAGAGCCCATTCCAGTTGTGCCGACCTGTCATTACATGATGGGCGGCATACCGACTAACGTACACGGTCAGGCGCTGACGGTAGACGCAGCGGGTAACGACAGTGTGATTCCTGGCTTATATGCTTGTGGTGAGGTGGCCTGCGTTTCAGTGCATGGTGCGAATCGTCTGGGAGGCAACTCCTTGCTCGATCTGGTGGTGTTTGGCCGTGCTTCCGGGTTATTCATTGAGAAAGCACTGCGCGATGGTATTGAGTTGCGAGAGGCGGGACAAACTGATCTCGAGGCGGCAAGCGCGCGTCTGAATGCGCTCAATGAGCGCGAGCAGGGCGAGCCGGTGGCGCCGATGCGTCAGGAGCTGCAAGAAATCATGCAGAACCATTTTGGTGTGTTCCGAACGGGTGAGTTCATGCGAGAAGGTATCGCGAAGCTGGCGACGCTGCGTGGCCGCGTTGAGAATGTGGTCTTGGCTGACCGGAGTTCGGCGTTTAATACCTCGCGAATAGAATGCCTCGAGTTACAGAATTTGTTTGAGACAGCCGAGGCGACCGCTATCGTAGCCGAGGCGCGAGACGAGAGTCGTGGCGCGCACGCGCGAGAGGACTTTACTGAACGGGATGACGAGAATTGGTTGTGCCATTCGCTGTATCACGGCGACACAAAACAGGTCTCCAAGCGCAGTGTGAATTTCACGCCGCGGACCGTTGACACTTTCCAGCCCAAAGCGCGCACTTACTGAGTCTTCAGGGAGCTACAGGACATGCTACAAGTCAGCTTATACCGCTATAACCCAGAATCCGATGATGCGCCTCACATGGAGGAATTTTCGGTCGATACAGGCGGCAAGGATCTGATGGTGCTTGACGTGCTCGAGCTCATCAAGGCCGATTACGATGGGAGTGTCACTTACCGACGGAGTTGCCGAGAAGGCGTTTGTGGTTCTGACGGGTTGAATATCAACGGTAAAAATGGCCTTGCTTGTATTACGCCGTTGTCTGAGACAGTCAAGGGTGGAAAGCTGGTGATTCGTCCGCTGCCGGGCCTGCCGGTTATTCGCGATCTTGTGGTTGATATGAGCCTTTTTTATGCACAGTACGAAAAGGTTCAGCCGTATTTGCAAAACGCCTCACCTGCGCCTGCGATAGAGCGCTTGCAGTCACCGGAAGAGCGAGCGCAATTAGACGGGCTTTATGAGTGCATCTTGTGTGCGTGTTGCTCTACCAGTTGCCCTTCGTTTTGGTGGAACCCTGACCGATTCATTGGGCCCGCAGGATTGCTGCAAGCCTACCGGTTTCTTGCGGACAGCCGAGATACAGCAACAGAGGGGCGGCTGGCTAAGTTGGATGATCCGTTCAGCGTTTTCCGTTGTCATGGCATTCAAAACTGTGTGAATGTCTGTCCAAAAGGCCTGAATCCCACCAAGGCGATTGGGCACATTCGAACGATGCTGCTGAATCGAGCGACCTAACGGCCCGGTTATCAGGGCCGAAAATCCATAGATTTGATTCATATTAGAGCTGGTTCACTCCGGCAGATAAGCCCCTTGGTTATGAGTTCCATAACTACCGGTAATGGTACTAGTATGGCGTGCCTTAAACGGTAGTTTTACGGTCACACCTAGGGGGCGCCAGCTCCTCAATTGCCCCATTGTCTTTTACACTCCCCACTTGCGAGAAGGCGCCCGTTGGAAAGCGCCGTCTGCGAGGGTCAAATAACACCCAGGGGCGATGGTGACACACATGACTAAGGGTTCGGGCATGCTGGAGCAGTGGGCGACTTCGCACATTGCCGGCGGCAATGCCGAGTACATAGAGGCGCTCTACGAGGCCTACCTGCAGGACCCCAACGCGATTGCCCCCCAATGGCGCGACTACTTCGATCAGCTGCCGCTGGTACCATCCGATACGCATGCCATGCACGATATTCCGCACTCTGTGCTGCGGGAGCGCTTTGCTCGGTTATCGAAAATGCGTGTGCGCACCGATGCAACGGTCTCTCAAGATATGCATGCCACTGAATACGAGCGTAAGCAGGTTCGTGTTGTGCAACTTATTTCTGCTTATCGACAACGTGGCCATCAGCAAGCTGCGCTAGACCCGTTAGCGCTGGCGGTGCGCCCCCCAGTTCCCGATCTTGATCTGACCTTCCATGAGCTCAGCGACGCCGACCTCGATACCACCTTCCAGGTGGGGACAGCCTATTTGGGTCGTGCAGAAGCGACACTGGCAGACATTCGAGAGGCTTTGGAGCGAACGTATTGCGGCACGATCGGTGCTGAGTTTATGCATATCGTAAACACCGAGGAGCGGCACTGGATTATGAGCCGGATGGAATCGGTGCGCGGTGCACCGGAGTTTTCGTCCGATCAGCGGTTAGAGATTTTGCGACAACTCAACGGGGCAGAGGGGATTGAGCGCTCTCTGGGATCAAAATACCCCGGCACCAAGCGATTCGGTTTGGAGGGCGGTGAGAGTTTAATCCCCATGATGTCTGAGGCCATCCAACGTGTTGGCGGCTATGGGGCGAAGGAAATTTGTATTGGCATGGCACACCGAGGTCGACTCAATGTGTTGGTCAATATTCTCGGTAAGAATCCAGTCAACTTATTTGACGAATTTGAAGGGAAGGTCACGTACATCGGTTCAGGTGACGTGAAGTATCACCAAGGGTTTTCTTCCAATATGATGACGCCCGGTGGAGAAGTGCATTTGGCGCTGGCCTTCAACCCTTCGCACCTTGAGATTGTGTCGCCTGTGGTAGAAGGCTCGGTACGCGCGCGTCAGGATCGACGCGAAGATTCGATTGGCAAAACAGTGGTGCCTATTGTGTTGCATGGCGATGCTGCCTTTGCGGGGCAAGGTGTGGTGATGGAGACGTTTCAAATGTCTCAGACCCGGGCTTATCGCACCGGTGGGACCCTGCACATTATTCTCAACAATCAGATCGGCTTTACCACGAGCGCACCGGAGGATATGCGGTCCACGGAGTACTGCACTGATATTGCAAAAATGGTTCAGGCTCCCATATTCCACGTCAACGGCGATGATCCAGAAGCGGTGGTTTTTGTGACGCAACTGGCCGTTGATTTTCGCAATCAGTTCAATCGAGACGTGGTAATTGATCTCGTGTGTTATCGACGACGGGGCCATAACGAGGCCGATGAGCCGTCTGTAACGCAGCCTGGTATGTACGAAAAGATTAAGTCGCATCCCAGCACTCGATCGCTCTATGCCAGCCGCTTGATCGCCGATGGCGTGTTGAGTGAGCAGCAAGATAACGAGTGGGTGGAACAATACCGAGAAGCGCTGGAGCGCGATCAACCATTGGTGAGCTCGTTGGTGTCTGAGCCGAACAAAGCGTTATTTGTTGATTGGTCGCCTTACCTCGGACATAGGTGGGATGTTGCCGGGGAGACCGCGGTGCCCTTGACGGAGCTCAAGGCGTTATCGGAGGCGTGTCACGAAGTGCCCGATGGTGTTGCGGTGCATCGTGTGGTGAAAAAGTTGATGGATGACCGGCTGAAGATGGGGGCCGGCGCGCAAGCGATTAATTGGGGCTTCGCCGAGACAATGGCGTATGCCTCGCTATTGCAGGAGGGGTATCCCGTCCGCTTGACTGGGCAAGACGTGGGGCGCGGTACCTTCAGTCATCGTCACGCGGTCTTGCACAATCAACGTAATAGTGAAACTTGGATTCCACTGGCCCACGTATCCGAAACGCAAGCGCCTTTCAACATTCACGACTCGCTGCTCTCAGAGGAGGCGGTGCTGGCGTTTGAATATGGCTACGCGACCACCGCGCCGGGCGGCCTGGTGATTTGGGAGGCGCAATTTGGTGACTTTGCTAATGGCGCACAGGTCGTGATCGATCAATTTATCTCGAGTGGCGAGAACAAATGGAGTCGGTTGTGTGGTCTGACGATGCTGCTGCCTCACGGTTACGAGGGGCAGGGCCCTGAGCATTCGTCGGCGCGTTTAGAGCGTTTCTTGCAGTTGTGCGCCGACGACAATATACAGGTCTGTATTCCCAGTACACCATCGCAAGTGTTCCATATGTTGCGTCGCCAGGCTGTTAGGCCCTTTAGAACGCCGCTGATTGTGATGACGCCGAAAAGCCTCCTGCGCCACAAAGAAGCGGTTTCACCGCTAGAAGACTTAGCGCAGGGCGGCTTTAAGACGGTCATTGACGAAACGGACTCGCTGGATCCGGCCGAAGTGAAACGGCTCATCCTCTGCTCTGGCAAAGTCTTCTATGACTTGAGAGCAGCGCGGCGAGAACGTGATATTCACGACATTGCCATCATTCGCATTGAGCAGATGTATCCTTTTCCGCGGATCGATCTCATGGAGATCATCAGTCGGTATCCCAATGTTGAAGATGTGAATTGGGTCCAAGAAGAGCCTAAAAATCAGGGTGCTTGGTATGCCATGCAAAGTCGGATGCGGACGGTTGTGCAGCGCCATAAGGTCGATTTATTTCTGCGTTATGTCGGGAGAGAGTCTTCAGCTTCGGCTGCGGCGGGGTACTCAGCGCTACACATGCGAGAACAAGACAAGTTCATTGACGAAGCTCTGGGGCCCATGCCCTGGGGATTTTAATAGATAAAGTTGAGGATGACCTCATGACAATTGAAATCAAAGCGCCCACGTTTCCCGAGTCTGTTGCTGATGGCGTGGTGTCAGCTTGGCACAAGGCAGCGGGTGAGTCGGTAGCGAGAGACGAGCTGCTGGTTGAAATAGAGACTGACAAGGTGGTGATGGAGGTGGTTGCGCCGGCGCCGGGAGTGATTGAAGCCATCTTGGTGGGTGAGGGCGAAACGATTCTGAGTGAAACTTTGTTGGCCACCTTGGTGGAGGGTGAGGCAGCTGAGGTGCAGCAAACGACGGTCAAATCCGATAACGATCAACCTGCTCCGGCAAGCGCTGAGCCGTCGGTGTCGGATAGCGTTCCTATGGGGCCTGCGGTGCGCACCTTGCTGGACGAGCAGGGCCTGGAAGCCACATCGATAACGGCTAGTGGAAAAGGCGGGCGATTACTAAAAGAAGACGTGCTTGCTCACATGGCCGACTTAGAGAAAACCGGTGTGCAAGAACGCGATGTTCCAGTCACAGAGGCGGTGGGGTTGGACGTGGCAGGACCCACGAGCGGGCGCATTGAGAAGCGCGTTCCCATGACTCGTATGCGGGCTCGTATTGCTGAGCGCCTGCTGGATGCGACCCAGCAAACGGCGATGCTCACCACGTTTAACGAGGTGAATATGGCGCCGTTGATGAAGCTTAGGCGGCAATACAAAGAACAGTTTGAGGCGACTCACAACGGCACGCGCTTGGGTTTTATGGGCTTTTTTGTGAGGGCGGCATGCGAGGCACTCAAGCGTTTCCCCGCGGTGAACGCCAGCATTGATGGCAATGACGTGGTGTATCACGGTTATCAGGATATTGGCGTCGCGGTGTCGATTGACGAGGGATTGGTAGTGCCGATACTGCGAGACGCGGATTTTATGAGTATTGCCGATATTGAAGCGGCGGTTCATGACTTGGGTGTCAAGGCGCGCGACAAGAAGTTGACGATTGAAGAGATGACAGGCGGCACCTTTACCGTCTCAAATGGTGGCGTATTTGGGTCATTGCTCTCTACCCCGATTCTCAATCCACCACAGACGGGGATTCTGGGTATGCACACCATTCAGGATCGGCCCATTGCGATGGACGGTGAGGTAGTTATTCAGCCAATGATGTACCTGGCACTGTCTTATGATCATCGCTTGGTCGACGGTAAAACGGCGGTGCAATTTTTAGTGGCCATTAAAGGCCTTATAGAGGATCCCGCTCGGATCCTGTTACAGCTCTAGTCTTAGGAGGAAATGTGTCTAACCATTTTGAGGTGATAGTAATTGGTTCGGGACCTGCCGGGTATGTCTGCGCTATTCGTTGTGCGCAACTTGGGCTGTCGACCGCTCTGATCGAGAAGGAAACTGATGCCAGCGACAAACCCCAACTGGGTGGCACCTGTCTCAATGTGGGGTGTATTCCGTCAAAGGCGTTGCTTGATAGCTCGCAACGTTATGCTGATACCAAGAGCCATCTCGCTGAGCATGGTATTGGGGTAAACGACGTGACGTTGAATATCCCTGAGATGATGACACGCAAAGAAAAAATCGTTTCCCAACTGACCGGAGGGGTCGCGGGTCTGCTCAAGCACAATAAGATCACGGTGCTCAGCGGTGCAGGTCAGTTGTTGGCTGGACGTCAGGTGGAGTTGACGGATGCTGAGGGGCAAGTCGCGCTTTACAGCGCCGACAACGTCGTGCTCGCATCGGGTTCTGAGCCGGTCGAAATTCCACCTGCGCCGATCGATGGCGACCGAGTGGTCGATTCTACCGGGGCGTTGTGTTTCGATGCGGTCCCAACCCGCTTGGGTGTGATTGGTGCGGGTGTCATTGGCCTGGAGCTTGGGAGCGTATGGGCACGTTTGGGTGCTGAAGTGGTGATTCTGGAGGCGATGGAGCAGTTCTTGCCTGCGATGGACGAGCAGATTGCCAAAGAGTCTGCCAAAATATTTGCTAAGCAGGGGCTCGATATTCGTCTTGGCGCCAGAGTGACGGGAGTCGAGGTGACACCTGAGCAGGTAACGGTGGGTTACTCCTCAGGAGACGCCGAGCATACAGAAACGTTTGATCGCTTGATCGTTGCAGTGGGTCGAAGGCCTCGGACCGACAAGCTGTTCTCGGGTGATTCGGGTGTCAGCACGGATGAGCGGGGATTTGTTTTTGTTAACGAGCACTGCGCGACTGAGGCGCCGGGTGTGTGGGCGGTTGGCGATATCGTCCGGGGGCCGATGCTGGCGCACAAGGGCTCTGAAGAGGGCGTTATGGTCGCCGAGCGCATTCATGGTAAGGCGGCGCAGCTGAATTATGAGGTGGTGCCTTCTATTATTTATACCCACCCCGAAGTCGCTGCGGTCGGTAAAAACGAGCAAGAGTTAAAGGCCGAAGGTGTTGACTATAAAGTAGGCACCTTCCCTTTTGCGGCGATTGGCCGTGCGCAAGCCTCGGGTGAAACCGACGGCTTGGTGAAGATTGTTTCCGACGCCGATTCTGACCAGATTCTGGGAGCCCATGTCGTAGGTCCGTCTGCGGCTGACTTGGTGCAGCAAATTGTGATTGCCATGGAAATGGCGGCGAGCACTGAAGATTTGCAATTGATGGTCTTTGGTCACCCGACGATGTCGGAGGCAGTCCATGAAGCAGCGCTAGCGGCGGACGGCAGAGCTATTCACATGGTGAATCGCCCTCAGCGCTAACAACGATTTATAGGCTCTCTTGACCGCCTGGTGCTGGGGGAGTGTGGGGTATACCAGGTAATAGCTGAGAGGTTTATATGAATCTGCATGAGTATCAGGGCAAGGCGTTATTTGCCGAATATGGACTGCCTGTTTCCATTGGGCACGCTGTCGAATCGGCAGAGGCCGCCATGGAGGCGGCTACGAAGATCGGTGGTGATCAATGGGTGGTCAAAGCTCAGGTGCATGCGGGTGGACGTGGTAAGGCTGGGGGCGTCAAATTAATTGATTCACCTCAAGCCGCTGCTGATTTCGCGACACAGTGGTTGGGCGAGCGGCTCGTGACCTATCAGACAGATGCAGCCGGTCAGCCCGTGTCGCGGATTTTGGTCGAGTCGTGTACCGATATTGCAGAAGAGCTGTACTTGGGCGCCGTGGTGGATCGCGCTAGCCGCCGCATCGTGTTCATGGCCTCCACTGAGGGCGGTGTTGAAATTGAAAAAGTCGCAGAAGAGACGCCGGATAAGATTCTCAAAGCAGAGGTTGATCCGTTAGTGGGAGCGCAGCCTTTTCAGGGGCGTGATCTGGCTTTCCGGCTAGGCTTATCAGGGGTGCAGATTAACCAGTTCGTCACTATTTTCCTGGGTCTGGCTAAATTGTTTCAGGAGAAGGATCTGGCCTTGATTGAAGTGAATCCTCTGGTGATTACCGACGAGGGTAACCTGCATTGTCTTGATGCTAAAGTCGTCGTGGATTCCAATGCGCTGTATCGGCAGCCCGCATTGCAAGCGATGCACGACCCGTCTCAAGAAGATGAGCGCGAAGCGCACGCTGCGCAATGGGAGCTCAACTACGTAGCGCTGGACGGCAGCATAGGCTGTATGGTCAATGGCGCTGGCTTGGCAATGGGCACAATGGATATCGTGAAGCTACACGGCGGCTCGCCAGCCAACTTTTTGGATGTGGGGGGTGGTGCGACCAAAGAGCGTGTCACCGAGGCGTTTAAAATTATCCTGTCAGACGAGAACGTTAAGGCTGTACTAATCAATATTTTTGGTGGGATTGTTCGCTGCGACTTGATTGCTGAGGGCGTGATTGGCGCAGTTGAGGAAGTGGGAGTTGAAGTGCCGGTTGTCGTGAGGTTAGAGGGTAATAACGCAGCGCTGGGTCGCGAGGTACTCGCTAATAGCGGTCTTAATATTGAAGCGGCAGAAAGTCTGACTGATGCGGCCCAAAAAGTGGTTGCAGCGGCTGGAGGTGTCCAATGAGTATTTTGATCAATGCAGAAACGCGCGTTATCTGCCAGGGTTTTACTGGGTCACAAGGCACTTTTCACTCGGAGCAAGCGATTGCTTACGGCACGAAAATGGTTGGTGGCGTGACCCCTGGAAAGGGCGGACAAACGCATTTGGATTTGCCGGTCTTCAATACAGTTTTTGAAGCCGTGAGCGCGACGGGTGCAGAAGCCTCCGTAATTTACGTCCCCGCGCCCTTTTGTAAAGATTCGATTCTCGAGGCCGCTCTGGCTGGCATTCAGTTGATTGTGTGCATTACAGAGGGCGTGCCCACACTCGACATGTTAGACGCCAAGGTTAAATGCGACGAATTGGGTGTGCGCCTGATCGGGCCCAACTGCCCGGGGGTGATCACGCCCGGGCAATGCAAGATTGGCATCATGCCGGCAGAGATCCATCTGCCCGGTCGTGTCGGCATTGTGTCCCGTTCAGGTACGCTGACTTACGAGGCGGTTAAGCAGACAACGGATGTGGGTTACGGACAATCAACTTGCGTTGGTATTGGTGGTGATCCGATACCTGGCTCGCATTTTATCGATATCCTCGATCTGTTTGAAAAAGATGACAGTACTGAGGCGATCGTCATGATCGGTGAGATTGGCGGAACCGCTGAAGAAGAAGCGGCTGAATTTATTCGTCATAATGTGTCCAAGCCAGTCGTGTCTTATATCGCTGGGGTGACGGCACCAAAGGGTAAGCGAATGGGCCATGCCGGAGCGATCATCTCTGGTGGAAAAGGCACGGCAGACGAAAAATTCGCAGCCCTTGA
>JABJAS010000431.1 GCA_018666055.1 Halieaceae bacterium
AGTGATCCGGGAATCGCCTGACACCAGCCGTCAATGTCGCCGTTATCCAGCGCAATGCTGGGCACATCTCTGCCCCAGGCATCTTGCGCGATAGCAGACTTGGGTAGTTTTATCCCCTCGGTTAGTAACGAAGATAACTTTCCGATCGGCAACCATTTGCCCCGCGCCGCGCCGTTGCAGTCGGTGATGAGGGCCTCCACCATATTGATGTTGGGGTATTCAGCGAGTAATTTTTCAGCGTCTGGATGCATGGGGTTTCTCGATAGCAGGACAGGAGTGTATCGCTCTCCTGTGCGGCTCACCAGTCAATCGACCCTCAATGCTGGCGTGTGCCGGCGTCACACTGACCTAGCGACAGTCGCATGCTGGAGTGATTTTGCTGCCGGTCAGTTGTCACCTGGGGGGCGACGGCATCATTGCTTTAGCAGCTGCTGAATCCGCTCGAGTATGTCAGTTGGCGCGACCATTTCAGTCTCGCCGCTTCGACGATGGGTTAATTCAAGATTGCCGTCAGCTAAAGAGCGCGCGCCAATCGTGATGCGTATCGGTATGCCCAGCAGTTCCATTTCGGCGAACTTGACGCCGGGACGCTCCTTTCTGTCATCCAAGAAAGCCGCGATCCCCGCCTCGTTGCAGGCGGCGTATAAGGTCTCGGTCGCGTCTTGCACTGCCTCAGATTTATCGGCGCCTAACGGGACA
The DNA here is from genome assembly GCA_018666055.1 of Halieaceae bacterium. GTDB lineage: Bacteria > Pseudomonadota > Gammaproteobacteria > Pseudomonadales > Halieaceae > Luminiphilus. The sequence goes on from JABJAS010000431.1 coordinate 700, forward strand.
AGGGCAATATCGAAGGGCGCCATCGTCGTGGGCCATATGATGCCTTTGTCATCATGATTTTGTTCGATTGCCGCAGCCACAATGCGAGTGATGCCGATACCGTAGCAACCCATTACCATCGGCTGTTGACGGCCTTGATCATCAAGAACGGTTGCGTTCATCGCCTCTGAATACTTCGTCCCTAATTGAAAGATATGGCCCACTTCAATACCGCGACGAATATCGAGGGTCCCTTGACCACAAGGGCTGGGATCTCCGGCCACAATCTCTCTGATATCTGCAAACTCGCAGTGGGGAACGTCCCGTTTCCAGGTGGCACCTCTTAGGTGGTAGTCGTCCTCGTTCGCGCCGCAAACAAAACTGCCCATCGTCGCGGCTGTATGATCGACGATGACCCGCACCGGGAGATCAACCGGACCCAGTGAACCGAAGCCCGCTCCGAGGACCGCTTTCACCTCGGCTGCTTCTGCAAGCACTAGGGGCGATAGCATGCCCGGAAGTTTCGATGCCTTGATCGCGTTCAGCCGATGATCCCCACGAACGATTAACGCCACTAGGCCGCCTTGATCGTCTTTTGCTAACAGCGTTTTAATCGATTGGTCTGCTGGGATATTCAGTTGTTCTGCCAAGTCATCAATCGTTTTAATGCCCGGTGTGGCGAAACGCTCAAGGGTCGGCTCCGCTTGCGCCGACTCTTGGGGCTTGCTGGCTAGTGCCGGCGCCAGCTCAACGTTCGCCGCGTAATCGCTCTCACTTGAAAAGGCGATCGCATCTTCTCCCGATGCAGCTAAAACATGAAATTCGTGAGAGAGACTGCCCCCGATTGCACCGGAGTCCGCCTCGACCGCTCTAAAATCTAAGCCCAAGCGCGTGAAGACACAGGTGTAGGCCTGATGCATCCTCCAATACGTGTTTTCTTGGGAGGTTTGATCGATATGAAAGGAATAGCCATCCTTCATCACAAATTCTCGAGAGCGCATAACACCGAATCTGGGTCGGATTTCGTCGCGAAACTTGGTTTGTATTTGAAAAAGGTTCACCGGAAGTTGCTTGTAGCTTTTGATCTCACTGCGGGCGATTTGGGTGATCACCTCTTCATGCGTGGGTCCGAGGCAAAACGGTCTTTGGTGGCGGTCCTCAAGGCGACAGAGTTCCGGGCCATAAAGCTCCCATCGACCTGACTCCTCCCAGAGCTCAGCCGGCTGCACGACCGGCATGGATAACTCCAATGCACCCGCGCGCTCCATCTCTTCGCGCACAATCTGTTCCACTTTGCGCTGTACACGTAATCCCATTGGCATCCAGTTGTAGATACCCGCGGCGACTCTCCGAATGAGCCCCGCTCGGAGCATGAGCTGATGGCTGACGACTTCCGCATCAGACGGGGTCTCTTTCAGAGTAGAGAGAAGGAATTCACTGGCACGCATAAGGGACTCCACGATAGTGACGCTATTCTAATGTTCCGAGCGGTGGTGCGTACAGACGCATCTCCGGCAAGATTTTATTGGCAGAAAAGGCGTAATTGCGTGTCTAAGGGGTTGTACCTTATCCGGGTCTGGTGTTGAATCTCGACGGACTCAGCAACCTAGCGGGTCGGTCCACAATCGTCCACGACACAAAGAGGTATTTACTCAATGGCAAAGAAAGCTGCTCCAAAAGCACCGGCTAAAATGAAAGCCGTGAAAGAGAAAATGACCAAGTCGCAAATGATCGCGACATTGGCTGACGACAGTGGTCTGTCAAAAAAGGAAGTGACTTCAGTCATGGGATCCTTAGAGCGGCTGATTGAGGCCAGTATTGGTAAGCGTGCTGCAGGTGAGTTCACGCTGCCAGGCCTGATGAAAATTACGACAGTGCGAAAGCCGGCGGTGAAAGCGCGTAAAGGGATCAATCCTTTCACGGGTGAAGAAACCATGTTTAAAGCTAAGCCAGCGAGCACTGCTGTCAAAGTTCGTGCACTGAAGAAAATGAAAGAGTTCGCCAACTAAGCGAGCACTTTGCCAAGGCTCCCGCTTTGGGAGCCTTTGTTTATCCCATCGAATGATCAGGCACGCAATGTCAGTGCCTAGGCGGTTGTGAGCGCAGTTCACAGTCCGCCATCTTCCACTGCCGTGGTGTTTGCGGTACTCTCCGCGCCCTTATTAAACGTTCCTAGCGCCCTTCGGCCGGCGCCTTGATGACCGCGTTTCATCGGGTTGAGGAGAATCAACATGCCCATTTACGAATATCAGTGTCAGGAATGTGGGCATGAGTTAGAAGCGATACAGCGTCTGGCAGATGATCCGCTCACCGAATGTCCAGCGTGTGCCAAGCCAGGCTTGAAGAAACGGGTCAGTGCGCCTTCTTTTAGATTGGCTGGTGGCGGTTGGTACGAGACTGATTTCAAAACCGGTGAGAAGAAAAACATTGCCGGAGAGCGCGGCGACACCGCAGCGAAAGCGGCGGCGAGTACAGATTCTGGGTCGACCTCAGGCGATGCGACGACCAAGTCAGCAACCAAGCAGGCGTCCTCCAAAAAGAGTGATACCCCTTCAGCGAGCTGAGGGCAGGAATTGAAAGGTGATGGAGATGGGTATGCGAAGCCACTACTGTGGTCTGATTAACGACAGTCTGATTGATCAAACGATCACGCTTTGCGGCTGGGTGGATCGGCGGCGTGATCACGGTGGCGTGATCTTTCTCGACTTGCGAGATCGAGAAGGTGTCGTGCAAGTTGTGTTTGATCCGGACACTGAAGAGCACTTTCAGCGTGCCGATAGCGTCCGCAGTGAATATGTCCTGTGCATTACGGGCAGGGTGCGCGCGCGCTCAGCGGAAGCCGTTAATTCTAATATGGCCTCGGGCGGTATCGAGGTTCTGGGAAAAACGTTAGAGGTACTCAACGCTGCGCAAACGCCGCCATTCCCGCTTGACGCACATCATTCTGTGGGCGAGGACGTCCGTCTTCGTTATCGTTACATGGATCTCCGGCGACCGGAGATGCAACAGAACCTGATAGCGCGTGCCAAAATTACGTCCAGTATTCGTCGTTACCTCGATGATCAGGGTTTCCTGGATATCGAAACGCCGATCCTGACTCGGGCAACGCCTGAGGGAGCTCGAGATTACTTGGTCCCCAGCCGCACCCAGCCGGGCGCTTTTTTTGCACTCCCGCAGTCGCCGCAGTTGTTCAAGCAACTGCTAATGGTGTCAGGATTTGACCGCTATTATCAGATCGCACGGTGTTTTCGTGACGAAGATCTCAGGGCGGACCGGCAACCTGAATTTACTCAGATCGATATTGAAACCTCCTTTCTTGGCGCAGAAGACGTTATGTCGTTGACCGAAGGCATGGTGCAGAGTCTCTTTGCCGAGCAGCTCAACGTGACACTTGGGGAGTTTCCCCGCATGAGTTGGGCTGATGCAATGGAACGATATGGCTCTGACAAGCCTGACCTGCGCATCCCTTGGGAGTTGGTGTCGATCGATGACCTGATGGAGGGTGTCGACTTTAAGGTCTTCAGTGGTCCTGCAAAAGATCCCGAAGGTCGTGTGGCCGCCCTCAAGGTGCCGGGTGGCGCGAGCCTGTCGAGGAAAGAGATTGACGACTATACCCAGTATGTTGGGATTTACGGTGCCAAGGGCTTGGCTTGGATTAAAGTCAATGACCGGGCCGCCGGGCTCAGCGGACTGCAGTCGCCTATCCTTAAATTTATGCCCGAGGATGTTGTGGCTGCCATGATGGACCGCCTCGAAGCAGCAGATGGCGATATCTTATTTTTCGGCGCTGATAACCGGTCAGTGGTCAATGAATCCTTGGGTGCGCTGCGACTTAAGGTGGCGACGGACCTCGAGCAGGTTCAACCGGGGTGGGCGCCGCTCTGGGTAGTGGACTTCCCCATGTTTGAGTCTGACGAACGAGGCCGAATGTCAGCCTTACATCATCCCTTTACCGCGCCCTCGTGTTCCGCTGAGGCGCTGCAGGCTGAGCCCGCAAAAGCACTCTCGCAGGCTTATGACATGGTGCTGAACGGCAGCGAGATTGGGGGTGGATCAGTGCGGATTCATGACCAAGCGATGCAAAAAGTGGTATTTGATTTGTTAGGCATTGATGAGACCGAAGCCGAGTCTAAATTCGGCTTTCTGTTGAGCGGGTTGCGCCACGGTGCACCCCCCCATGCAGGCTTGGCTTTTGGATTGGATCGCCTGGTCATGTTGATGGTGGGGGGGCAGTCTATCCGTGATGTGATCGCTTTTCCAAAAACGCAGAGCGCGCAGTGCGTGATGACCGAAGCCCCCGGAGTGGTTTCAGAGCAGCAACTGCAAGAGCTTTCGCTGCGGTCCCGTCGGGTCGAATCCGCAGCGAGCGAGTGAGAACAGAGCATGGCTGGCCATAGCAAATGGGCGAATATCAAGCATCGCAAGGCGGCTCAGGATGCCAAGCGAGGCAAGTTATTTACCAAGCTGATTCGTGAGCTGGTGGTCGCCGCCCGCGCGGGTGGACCCGTCGCAGAGGATAATCCGCGACTGCGCGCTGCAGTTGACAAAGCATTGGGCGCGAACATGAAGCGCGACACGATCGACAGCGCCATTGCCCGAGGTGCCGGCACTAACGACGCTGATAACATGGAAGAGCTTACGTACGAGGGGTATGCCCCCGGCGGCGTTGCGGTATTGGTCGAAGTCATGACGGATAATCGTAATCGGACCGTGGGTGACGTGAGACATGCGTTTACGAAACGGGGAGGTAACTTAGGTACAGACGGTTCTGTGGCTTATCTCTTCAGCCGGTCCGGGTTGATCACTTTTGCCCCGGGCGTTGATGAGGATGCGCTCCTCGAAGTAGGGCTGGAGTCCGGGGCAGATGACGTCATCGTCGCAGAAGATGGCAGCGTCGACGTATTGACCCCTTGGGAAACTCTGACCGAGGTGAAAGATGCCTTGCTTGCTGCAGGGCTCGAGCCATTAGACGCAGAGGTGACCATGTTGCCCAGTACCGAAGTCGAACTGGATATCGATACCGCTACCAGTGTGATGGGTCTGATCGACATGCTAGAAGACCTCGATGACGTGCAGAACGTCTACTCGAACGCCAACATCTCTGAGGCGGTGCTCTCCGCTTTGTAAATGACCTTTGGTCGACAATCGGTCACACTACGCTCTGCCTCTGTGGACGGCGGATTGCCACCATGACAGTTATTCTGGGTATCGACCCTGGATCGCGTAAAACCGGTTTTGGTCTTATCAGCGTTAATCGAAATAAGCCTCGCTATGTGTCGAGTGGCACGATTCATTTGCCCAGCAAGGAACCGCTGAGCGTGCGATTGAAAGTGCTGTTTGAATCCTTAACTGAGGTGATCGACACCTACCAACCTCAGGTGGCGTCTATCGAGCGTGTTTTCGTTGCTAAGAGTGCTGATTCAGCGCTGAAGCTAGGGCAGGCGAGAGGCGCCGCGATGGTGGCTTGTGTGATGAAGGATCTCGTCGTTTATGAATACGCGGCCCGGCAGATTAAGCAGTCGGTGGTCGGTACGGGCGCGGCCAGCAAGCAGCAGGTGCAGCATATGGTGACGGCTTTGCTGGCCTTGTCGGCTGAGCCTAAAGAGGATGCGGCCGATGGGTTAGCAGCGGCATTGTGCCATTGTCAGGTAGATGGGCTGGCTAGCGCGCTAGCATCCAGTGGCTTCAGAGCGGGGCGGTTGAGGTAAGGTGGTCTCATGATTGGTCAGATACGCGGCAAGTTGATTGGACGGCAAGCGCCAGAGATTCTGGTGGAGGTGGGCGGCATTGGTTATGAAATACAGGTCCCCATGACAACGCTATACCAGTTGCCTGAAATAGGCCAAGAGGTCACGTTATTGACTCATTTTGTGGTGCGCGAGGATGCGCAGCAACTTTTTGGTTTTATCGGTGCAGCAGATCGGCGCTTATTCAGAGCGCTGATTAAAGTCAGTGGCGTTGGCCCGCGCCTCGCTCTAACTCTGTTATCAGGGATGGATGCGCCAGAGTTTGCGCGGTGTATGCAGCGCGATGATGTGAGGGCACTCGTCGCCTTGCCCGGTGTCGGCCGAAAAACCGCAGAGCGTTTATTGGTCGAGATGAAGGACAAAGCCGGCGATTGGCTGGACGAATTATCTCCCGAGGCCGCATCCGGCAGCGAGCCAGGGCGACCCTTGGTAACCGATCAGCGAGCAGAAGCGGAGCAAGCATTAGTCGCGTTGGGGTACAAGTTGCCAGAGGCGGCAAAGCTCGTCGCCAGCATTGATGCCCCCGATGACATGACCAGTGAGCAATTAATCCGATTAGCGCTACGCTATGCGGGCGGTGGGAAGTGATAACGTGCTGGCCCTGTGAGGTGCAGAGATGATTGAAACAGATCGATTGGTGGCGCCCGACCCCTCAGATGGCCGCGAGGAGGCTGTTGATCGTGCGATTAGGCCACGCCGCCTTGACGATTATATTGGCCAAACAGCGGTGCGTGAGCAGATGGAGATTTTTCTTTCTGCCGCGCGAGGGCGCGGAGAGCCGCTGGACCACACGCTGATTTTTGGACCACCTGGGTTGGGCAAGACGACTTTGGCCAGCATTATTGCAGAGGAGATGGGCGTACAGCTGAAAACGACCAGCGGGCCTATTTTAGAAAAGGCGGGTGATATTGCGGCGCTGATGACCAATTTAGAGCCGGGCGACGTGCTCTTTATCGATGAAATTCATCGTTTGAGCCCCCATGTCGAGGAAATATTGTATCCGGCGATGGAAGATTACCAGCTCGATATCATGATTGGTGAGGGTCCTGCTGCGCGATCGATCAAGCTCGATTTACCGCCGTTTACGCTCGTAGGGGCGACCACTCGAGCTGGACTCCTCACGTCGCCCCTCAGGGACCGATTCGGGATTGTGCAGCGCCTGGAGTTCTATGACGCCGCTGAGTTGACCGAAATCGTCAGCCGCTCTGCGGGTATCTTGGCTATTCCCACCGACAGCCCCGGTGCCGCAGCCATCGCGCGACGCTCGCGCGGCACGCCACGTATTGCTAATCGACTCCTGCGCCGAGTGCGCGATTTCGCAGAGGTCAAGGCAGATGGGACCGTGAACGGCGAT
>JABJAS010000432.1 GCA_018666055.1 Halieaceae bacterium
GGATGAGAGTGCTGAAGCACTCTTTGAGCTAATCACCGAGCTGTCGGAGAGCGATAGCGGACGCTTTTATGATTTGCATGGTAAATCGATTGCTTGGTAGTGCTCATAAATAACTACGCGCGAGATAAACAAGCATCTGTGGTGGCAAGTAAATTGGCCTGACATGTTCCGCGTGACCCAGTGCCACCAATGACACTGACTTGACCGTCTCCAATAACAGGCTTTTCTTCGCCACCCACAGTCTTTAACCCCTCATTCCGATATCTACTATCTGTATGCGGTACTCCTCAGGTCTTTTAGTAACGCCTAGCCTGTTGTTACGAGGCAGCCGACGCCTTGACACGGTACAGTGCGGCATAAAAGACGGGAACGACGCACAACGTTAACGCAGTGGACACCAGCAAGCCGCCCATGATGGCCAGAGCCATCGGTTCCCACATCTCTCCTCCGCCGAGGTAGAGCGGGAGTAAGCCGAGCACCGTGGTCGCAGTGGTGAGCACGATGGGACGGCAACGCTGTCGCGCCGCGCTTACGATTGCCTCAAGGTGATCCTTGCCTGAGGTCAGCTCCAAACCAATACGCTCTAACAAGACAATGGCATTGTTGATTACAATACCTGCCAATGAAATCACTCCCAGCAGCGTCATAAAGCCAAAGAACGACTGACCCAACAATAATCCGGCTATGACGCCGATAAGCCCAAGCGGAATCGTCACCAATACCACCAATGACTTTCTCACCGAGTTGAACTGGCTGACCAACAGCAACAGAATCAAAAAAGCAGCGATAGGGAGTTTGTCGGTGATTGCCGCATTAGCATCCCCTGAGCTTTCGCTCTCTCCGCCCAACTCTACCGTGACTGAGCGACCCCACATCGCACTTTGCTCATCGAGCCACGACATCAGTACCGCGGCACGATCTGCTGCTCTCACACCCGGATCAAGCTGTGCCCCCACGACAACAGAGCGAACGCCATCACGTCGATAGACCTTGGCAACATCCCAGACCAAGTGGATATCTGCTACCTGCCTAAGCGGCACAGCCTGTCCACTCGACTGATTGTAAACAGACAGAGAACTCACTTTATTCATATCATTCAGCGTGGCGGTTTTCGATCGCAGCACAACGGGGATAACATCCTCGCCCTCGCGATACTGCGTTAACTGAATACCCGACAAACCAGCTTGCATCGATAAGGCAATGTCTTGATTAGTTATTCCCGCACGCCCTGCGCGAGCCTGGTCAATACGAATCTCTAACTTCTTCTGCCGTTGCCCCCAATCGTCAGCGATATTGCGGAGCCCTCCCATCGTTTGAAGCGCTACCTTTACGGCGTCAACCGCATTGAAAAGCGCTTTGGAGTCAGTACCTGACAACCTGACTTCGACAGGGTTCTTGACGGCCGGACCGTTATCGATCAGCCGCGTTGTGAGATCTAGATCTGGATAGCGATCAACAACAAATGCTTCCACTTGTTCCCGCATGGCGGCAATCTGACTCGCGGAGGCCATATTAATCACCATCAGCGCAAAGTTAGGTGAAGGCGCGGTTGGATTGTGCGATAAAACAAAGCGAGGCCCACTGCTGCCTACGTAGGCAACCCAATTCAGAATCCTGTCGCTTCCTGCCGCCGACTGTTTGAGTTGATGCAGGTAGTCCTCTATTTCATTAACAACCGTCTCAGTTCGTTCAATCGACGTCCCAGTCGGCAGCTCTAGTTCGACAATAAAATAGGGTCGGTCCGACGGAGGAAAAAATAATTTAGGCACGTATTGAAACCCTGCTAAGGCGACACTTAAAATTAACGCCGTCACCACCAGCGTGATTTTTTGATTGTTCAGCAACCCTCGCAACAAGACAGCATAGCGTTGCTCGATCACAGAGGTTTCTGTCGTCACTGTTGTTGCGGCACGCAAAAACAACACGCACAGTACTGGCACGATCGTTAATGCGATCACCCACGAGCTGAGCAGCGTAATCGTCACCACCTTAAACAAGGAACTGGTGAATTCCCCGACACTCGACTCGGCAAGATAGATTGGTAAGAAAGCGGCCGAAGTGGTGAGCGATGCAATTAACAAGGGCATCCACAACTCTGCGGAGGATTCTATTGCCGCATCAAAGGCTGACTTTCCCCTCTCCATGCTCACCATAATGCTCTCTGACATCACGATGCCATTGTCGACAAGCATACCC
>JABJAS010000433.1 GCA_018666055.1 Halieaceae bacterium
AGTCAGCACGATCAGTCGGAAAATAGCCAGAATAAAGGCAAAGGTACCCACTGCCGTAATGGCATAACCGACGTATCCACCCTGGTGCCACCGCTCAGAAATAGTGGGGCTGTCGATAATAGCCGCCAAGAAAGAACCGCCGGTAGGACCGGTGGGATCAATACCAAACTGCGACAGTCCCGATTGCGCAGAAGCTAAATCCTGTGCCTGCCCAGTAAAGCTGCCGCCGGGCTGCCGGGGCAGCTCAGATAACTGGTCTTTGTTGAAAGACAAGTAATTGCCATCTGTATCAACGATGTTGAAAGCACCGACACGAACGACTTCACGCTCACTGAGCTCGCCAGAGGGCATGGCTACCTTCGCGGTGAAGCGGCTGATCTCGCCCTGTTCGCGGATCTCACGCAGCAGTTCGAACCACACTTTTTCGATCTCATCGATGCGTGGCAATTTGTCTGACCCAGTCATTTTCGCTATTAGGCCTTTCAAAAAGACCTCACGACCTGGATACTCAGAGCTGACCAAAGACACCTCGATGCTAGAAGCTAAATCACCCGAGGCCGCCGTCAGATGACCAAACAGCTCGGCCAACGAACCTAAACGCTCTTTCAGTTGCTCTTGCTTCGCCGCAATCAGCAATTCATTTTCTTCAAACTTTTTCTCTAATCGGGCCGATCGCCGCTCTTCCCGCAAGCGCTCGTCTTCAGCGCGCTTAAGCGCTGCTGCCTGATTAGCCTTATCGCTAGCAAAGCGCTGCTCGCGCGCCTTATTTTCTGCGGAAGCACGAAGCTGTCCTTGCTCGACTAAATTGAGCAACTGGTCAAGATTTTCAGCGGCGATTTCCTGTGGAGTCGGCGGGGGCGGCGCCTCAGCCTCGGCCTCAGCCTCTTGGCTTAGAGAGAGGGGAGCGAATAGTGCGCTTGCGAGCACCAGAGCAGATACTTTCAGAAATTGAGAACGCATTTCAGTTCGCCTCCGGGGCTGATACGGGCATGTTCAATAGCTCAATGGTCGCGGATTTTTCGGCGATACGAACGCCTTTGCGGACCGCCGTGGCATAGTCACCCGCGGAGAGCTCTTCCCAACTCTTTGCTTCGCGATTCCATGCACCGCTCTCGGCGCCATCAGTGCTTTGATAGACCAACGCTACGCGACCGATTCTCAGCACATCCACCTCTCGCGCTGTGCCGTTTAATTCGATAGAGGTGCGTTTGCTTTCAATACCTCGACCGTACTGTAACTCTATCGAATACAGCTCCAACACCTGCCGAAAAGCTTCAGCAGGCGAGACATCAGAGCGGTCTAAGGTGGATCGCACTTGCTCAATGTTGCTCAATCGAAGATCCAAATCAAAGGGCATATCCAGCTGAATAAACTTTTCAAGCCCGGCGAGCATCTCGATAGCCAACGGCGGAACCTGGCGCTGGATCACCTGTGACTCCGCGATTGAAGCATCGATATCGGTGATGCGCTTCTCTTGGTTCGCAATCTGGCGCTCCAAGCGTGCGTTGTAGACCTTGAGTCCATCAACCTGCTTCATGACCGTTTTATAGTCAGACAACAAGCTGGCTGCCTCGTCCGCGAGTCGGTCAATTTTGGCCTGGGAGGCCTTTGCCGCCACTGCCCGTTGCTTGCCCACCTCGACGATGGGGTCGATGGACTGTGCGGCGGCCAGCGACGCACTACCGCCGACACAGATTGCCAACAGTAAACTTTTAAGTCGAGTCGTAGTCATGGGATCGATACTTCCTCTCAAAGCAAAATCTGGAAAGCGCCAGCCGAGGCCAACCCTTTAATGAAGCTCAATTGGTGACGCTGTTATTCCTATAATATCGCGTCTACCAACATTGGGGGAGCGAATTTAACCCGTCCGTTTCGCCAACGCAAATAATTTGCCCACCGACGTTAGACCGTTGTCGAGGATCAGCTGGGGTCAGCAGGCGGTTCCAGCTCAACAATCGTGAAGGCATGGCTGTTGCCACCTACTGCGTCGTAAGCGGTTTGCGCGGTCTCGCGCCACTGAGCCAGAAGATCAAGATCGAACACAACGTCACCGTCCACCGCGCCATGAACCTTCGTTAATACCACTTTGTCAGCTCTCGGTAATGCCAGTCGGTATATTTCAGCGCCGCCGACCACCATCGCCGCGTCAGCGCCATCAATCAGGGCCTGACCGAATGCGCACTCTAAGGCGTCTGACAGTGTATGGCAGGTCGTCACACCTTGATGATGCCAAGACGGGTCACGGGTGACCACGATGTTGCGGCGTCCAGGCAACGGAAAACCAACGCTATCAAAGGTTTTACGTCCCATGATAATAGGGCGCCCAAATGTGGTCCGTTTAAAATGACGCAAGTCATCAGGTAAATCCCATGGTAGGGCGTCTCCCCGTCCAATCACGCCATTGTCAGCCGCCGCAAGCACGAGGACCACGGGGATATCGTTATCGTGTCGAGATCCTGTCATCAGATCGCCACCGGAGCAGAGATATTCGGCGCGGGGTCGTAGCCAACCAATTCAAAATCGTCAAAGTGGTAATCATAAATAGAGGCCGGGTGGCGCAGCATTTTCAAGGTCGGGCAGACCCCG
>JABJAS010000051.1 GCA_018666055.1 Halieaceae bacterium
AATCACCTCAGATAACGCACCGAGCATGGCGACCTTAAAGGTTGATCAAGACAAGATTCGGGACATCATCGGTAAAGGTGGTGCGACGATTCGACAGATCACTGAAGACTCGGGTGCTACGGTGGATATCGATGACGACGGCACCGTTAAGGTCTTTGGCCAGAATGCAGCCGCGCGCGATGCCGCAGTTGAAATCATTATGTCGATTACGGCTGAAGCAGAGATCGGCGCCATTTACACGGGTAAAGTGGCAAGAATTGTCGACTTCGGTGCCTTTGTAACGATTTTGCCGGGCAAAGACGGGCTGGTACACATTTCTCAGATCGCAGACGAGCGGGTTGAGAATGTGTCTGACTATTTGTCAGAAGGCCAAGACGTTCAAGTGAAGGTGTTGGATGTCGATCAGCGAGGACGAATCAAATTGTCGATGCGTGAAGTTGCCGACGAGTCTGGGTCCGCTGAAGCTGGCGATAGCGCCGATGCGCCAGAGGAAGAGTCGCTCTCAGAAGAGTAGATGGCTTTAGGGGCATGCACGCGCCCCCCAGCAAGCCCGCTAACGTGAGTTCGCGGGCTTTTTATTGCCTGTGATTAGCGTCCAATTTTGATCGGCTTAGGGCGCCTTTGTTGTATTACGGGAGTACACGACCTCGCCATCGACCATGGTCCAAGACACGACGGTCTCGAGTATCCGGTCCGCTTCGATTGTCATAAGGTCTTGTGACAGCACTGTGAGATCCGCCAGTTTGCCGACTTCAATAGAGCCTTTCTCATTTTCCTCAAAGGCGGCGTAGGCGCCCGCCAGCGTCATGGTATACAGCGCCTCTTGCCGAGTGAGCTTTTGTGCAGGTTCAAAGCCCGTTGCCGGGGTGCCGTCGAGGGATCGGCGGGTCACCGCGGCGTAAAAGTTAGCAATGGGGTTAACGGGTTCCACGGGGGCGTCGGTTCCGGTCACGATGAGTACCCCTTCGCGCAGCAGATCTCGCCATATATAAGCGCCGTCTTCAATGCGCTGTCGGCCTAGCCGATTGATAGCCCATGGGCGATCAGAACTGAGATGAATGGGCTGCATCGAGGCGATCACCTGTTGTTCGGCGAATAAAGCCGCGTCCCCTAAGCGGAGATGCTGAGCGTGCTCAATTCGAAACCGGTGATCTACTGCCGCTTTGGTAAAGGGCGCAAAAATCGATAGCACCTCAGAATTAGCGCGATCACCGATGGCATGCACGTTGATTTGCCAATTATCGTCGCGCGTTGTGGCAATGAGGTCGCTGAGTGCTTCGAGGCTAAAGGTGAGCACGCCTCGGGTATCCGGTGCATCCGAATAGGGTGCATGTAACCAAGCGGTTCGGGAACCGAGTGCGCCATCTGCCTGCACTTTAATCGAGCGAACAGCGAGCCGATGATCGCCGTCATTGAGGAGTGGGCCCCGAGCTAACCACTCTTCTAGGGCCCCTTCATCGCTGGCATAGACCATGGAATAGAGCCTGACGATGAGGCTGCCCTCCTGCGCCATGCGGGTTTGTGCGGCGAGGTCCACCTGTGACGCGCCGGCATCGTGGGCGGTGGTAATCCCCTGACTCAACAGATGCCATTGCGCGGCATCCACCAAGGAGGTGGCTGTCTTTAAGTCGTACTGTTGCAACGGGGCAGTGAGCTTGATGGCTGTCTCATGGAGTAGGCCTGTGGGTGCTCCGTTCCGACGCACAATGACACCACCCTCGGGCGCTATGGAGTCGCCGGTAATGCCCAGTGAGTCCATGGCAGCTTGGTTTAAGAGCACAGAATGTCCATTGGCATGTTCCAATAGGACTGGATGGCTTGGCACCGCTCGTGACAGCGCCTCATGGGTTGGGAAGCCATTGAGATGCCCCTCAGGTGCCTGAGCCCATTTGCTCTGATGCCAGCCTGTGCCCAATATGACGGTACCTGGCCGCAATGCCTCTGCGCGGGCGCGAACGCGCTCGATAAGTTCGCTGAAATCCTGTGCACTCCTGAGATCAACAGACCGAAGTGCTGAGCCAATCCCCGCGACATGGACATGGGCATCAATGAGTCCTGGATAAGCCACTGCGTTATCAAGGTGGAGGACGGTGGTGTTTGAGTCTGCGAGTTTTAGTGCCTCCTCTTGACTACCGACAAAGCGGAAACGACCACCCTGAATAGCAACGGCTTGCGCCTCGGGCTGCTGGGGATTCAGAGTGTAGAGTGTGCCGATAACAATGGTATCGGGGGGTGGGGTACCCGGTTGGCAGCCTGCGCCAAGCGCCGTCGTCAGCAACATCAGCAGAAAAAGGGATGATCGCAATAAAGTAAGCCACATATGACACCGCTCCCGTGGTGGTCTCGAGCGTAAAGCGTATTCTCGGCAATAAAAAGGGGGGCCGAAGCCCCCCGTATCGTACTTGCTAGCGGTCTCGCTTAGAAGTTATAGCGATAACGTGCGTACCAGAACGCGCCACTGATACCGAAAGGTGAATACTGACTGTAAGTATTACCGAGGACGGTTGCACTGTTGAAACCGAGGTTGTTCACATCGGTTGCTTTCTGGCCATTGTTATCCAACACGTTGTTGCCGCCGATCAGGATGCTAGAGTGATCCCCGATCATGTACTCGACTTCGAGGTCGAGCAGATACTCACTATCAAAAATAGCGTCGGTACCGAAGACGTCATTTTCGAAGCTGTCATACCACTCGTCGTAGAAGCTCAAACGCGCGAGGA
>JABJAS010000052.1 GCA_018666055.1 Halieaceae bacterium
GTCACTGATTGCGCCTGCGCGCTGACGCCTGCCGGGGGGCAGATCGTAATCATCGTAGTCGGCACCGACGCCCGGTGGGCGCTTAACGACGCTGGTATCAACCGCCGTCAGTGCGGGGCGCGCCTCGGCACTGCGAAGACCTGTCGCCACTACCGTGACCTTTAGGGTATCGGTCATCTCTGGGTCAATCACCGTTCCGACCACTACAGTAGCGTCTTCTGATGCAATATCTTCGATGGTCGCACCGACCTCAGAGAACTCGCCTAGTGACAGATCTAACCCAGCAGTGATATTCACCAAAATACCCCGAGCACCACTCAAGTCGATATCGTCCAGTAACGGGCTATTAATAGCTCGCTCCGCCGCCTCTCGAGCACGATCCTCGCCGCTGGCGGTACCCGTACCCATCATTGCCGCACCCATCTCTGACATCACCGTCCGGACATCTGCGAAGTCAACGTTGACCAAACCGGGCCGAATGATGAGATCCGCAATACCTTGCACCGCTCCGAGTAGTACATCGTTTGCTTCTTTGAACGCATCCAACAATGAGGTGTTTTTACCCAGCACCTCGAGTAGCTTTTCGTTGGGGATCGTTATCAAAGAATCGCAATGCTGTGCGATTTCCTTGAGCCCATCTTCCGCGGTAGTGACACGCTTTTTACCCTCAAAACTGAAGGGTCGCGTTACCACTGCCACGGTCAAAATCCCGAGCTCACGCGCAACTTCAGCAACAATCGGTGCGGCACCTGTGCCCGTACCACCTCCCATACCGGCGGTCACAAACACCATATCGGTGCCGTGTAGCGCGTCGGCAATACGATCACGATCTTCGAGTGCGGCAGCCCGACCCACCTCTGGGTTAGCTCCTGCACCGAGTCCCTTTGTAATGCTCGCGCCCAACTGAAGCACCGTTTTGGAGCTAATATCAGAGAGCGCCTGCGCATCCGTATTGGCACAAATGAAGTCCACACCGTCGACATTGTGATCGATCATGTGACGAACCGCGTTACCGCCGCCGCCGCCCACTCCGATCACCTTGATAACGGCACTTTGTGGTGCACTATCTACTAGTTCAAACATCGTTTTCTCCCCGTTTTTAAAAAGGCCCAAACCCGCAGGGCCCTGCTAAAGCTTCTTATATTTAAAAATGTCGAGCGAACCATTCCTTCACCCGCCCAGCAAAGCTCACACTTTGTGATGCCAGTTCCTGACGCTCCCGAATCCCACTACGTACCTCCTCCGCGCCATAGAGGAGCAACCCCACTGCCGTGGCGTAAATCGGATTTCGGATAATGTCGTGTAATCCCCTCGCGTATTGGGGTGCGCCCAGCCTGACCGGCATATGGAAAATTTCTTCCGCCAAATCCACTGCGCCCTCCATCTTCGAGGTCCCGCCCGTGAGGACGACACCTGCAGGAATCAATTCTTCGTAGCCAGAGCGACGCAGCTCGGACTGAATCAGAGTGAAGAGCTCGTCGTAACGCGGCTCAACCACTTCAGCCAACGATTGTCGTGATAAATCTCTCGGTGGGCGGTCTCCGACGCTAGGGACTTTAATTGTCTCTTCAGCGCCAGCTAGCTGTGGTAACGCACAGGCATAGCGGATCTTGATTTCCTCGGCGTGCTGAGTGGGGGTTCGAAGCGCCATTGCAATATCGTTGGTCACCTGATCGCCCGCAATTGGAATGACACCGGTATGTCGGATCGAGCCATCGGTGAAAATGGCGATATCTGAGGTGCCACCGCCGATATCGACGAGACAGACGCCTAGATCGCGCTCATCCTCAGTGATGACGGAGTAGCTTGATGCCAATTGCTCGAGGATGATCCCATCCACTGACAAGCCACAGCGCTCTACACATTTTTCAATGTTCTGAGACGCGTTGACGGCACAGGTCACCAAGTGAACCTTTGCCTCTAGTCGCACACCAGACATACCAAGAGGCTCACGAATGCCGGACTGATTGTCGATGACATATTCTTGTGGAAGCACGTGCAGAATTTTCTGGTCAGCGGGAATAGCGACCGCTTGGGCTGCGTCAATCACCCGATCAACATCCTGCTGAAATACCTCTTGATCTCGAATCGCAACAATCCCATGCGAGTTCACAGAACGAATGTGACTTCCCGCAATACCGACGTATACCGAATGAATTTGGCATCCTGCCATCAGCTCGGCCTCTTCGACCGCCCGCTGGATAGCGTTCACCGTAGATTCGATGTTGACGACCACGCCCTTTTTCATGCCGCGGGAGGGATGGGAGCCAATCCCCACGACTTCAATGCCCCCGTCAGGGTCGATTTCCCCCACCACCGCGACCACCTTTGAGGTACCAATATCAAGCCCTACAATCATGTGTTTGCCGTCATCATTGGCCATCATCCCTCTCCCCTACTTCGTAGTGGCTGCATTGCCAGTGCCGAGTGACCGAATGTCACCGCCGCACCATGCTCGTAGCGCAGATCAATCTTTTCGACCGTCTGAGTTGATAACTTATCGCTCCACAACTGTTTAAAACGGGTCACCCGTCGCAACAGTTCGTTCGCACCCAGTGCAAGTTGAACGCCGTTCATCAATCGCACTGACAATTGCCCTAATCCATCAATCGATAGCTCTTCGATCGTGAGGCCCTCGGATTCAAGCTGCGATGTCAGCATTTGGTAACGCCTTGTCAGAGTCCCCTCCGCGCCTTCTGGGCCGCTGAGTAGCGGGAGATGTACGTACTGATCATCCTGCGTCGCAGCAAAGAACTGCCCCTGATGATTGAGATACCCGGTATCGCTCCAACGCGCTAATGGCCTCTGCTCGACCAACACCACCTCAATCTCTGCGGGCCATCGCCGTCGCGTATTGACCTTATAAATCCAAGGCAAGGACTCCAATTCATCTCGCAAATCGCGCAGATCTGCAGCCATAAAGCCATCAGTAATCCTCGGCGTTAAGCGAGCCTGAATCACCTCGGTATCAATGTGACGCACATCCCCCCGGACTGTCAGCGTCTTAACCTGCTTCGCCGCTAACGCCGTCACACCCTGATATAGCCCGACACCTATCAGGGTCAGCGCACAACCTAGAAGCAGTCGATTACACCAACGCCGCAACGTCGATATTGCGTCAGTCGACGTTATGGCAGTCAGGCGAGCACCAGCCATCAGAGGGTCAGTCTTACGCATGTCTTACCCCCACACTTTCTGTATAAATGCGAGATAACAGGTCCGCTAAGGAGAGTCCCGCAGCCTTTGCCGACAAAGGCACCAAGCTATGCGATGTCATACCAGGGACGGTGTTGACCTCCAGCAAATGCCAAGCGCCCACCTGATCACGAATCACATCGACGCGACCCCATACTGAGCAGCCCGCCGCGTGAAACGCGGAGGATGCTAACTGAGCGAGCGCCGCTTCGTCGTGATCATTCAAACCAGAGGGGCAGAAAAATTGCGTTTCATCAGAGCGGTACTTCGCCTCAAAGTCATAAAAATCTCCTGGGACTTCGATACGAATGCTGGGTAAGGTGCCGTCTCCGAGTATTGAAATCGTGTACTCAGCGCCTTCGATGAATTGCTCAGCCAGCACTTCGGTACCATAGGTCGCGGCATGCTGATAAGCAGCCTCGAGTTCCTTGCCAGTGCTTGCCTTCGCCATCCCCAGCGAGGAGCCCTCCAAAGACGGCTTCACAAACACAGTGCCCAAATCAGCAATGACGGCGTCCCAATCGCATCCCGCCTCGAGCACTCGGAAATCAGGGGTAGGAAAGCCTGCCCCCTGCCACAGTATCTTGGTCCGTATCTTGTCCATTGAGAGCGCTGAGCCTAAAACACCCGATCCGCTATAGGGCAATCGCATCAGATCTAAGAGACCCTGAATAGTGCCGTCTTCACCCCCCGGCCCATGCAGCAAATTGAAGGCAAACGAGACCTCATTTAACTGCGTCATCCAACCCGCTAGCGCGGGATCAATAGGCAAAACATGTGCCCCGGCCTGCTCCAAAGCGCGCGCAACATTTTTGCCGCTCTCGAGCGAAATCGCTCTCTCTGCCGAAGTGCCTCCCAATAGCACCGCGACTGTTTTGCCATCAATCCAGTTCTGATTCATGACAGCACCTCAAGTCTCTCGGCCTGTGCGAGGGTTGCAGCAAGTCGGCCTATGTCACCAGCACCTTGCATCAACAACACATCCTGATCTTGCAGCACTTCAATCAAGGTCGTCGCCAACTGTGTCTGGTCTGAGACGACGATAGGATCGACCGCGCCACCGGCGCGTATCGCATGAGCCAAGCTAAGAGAGTCAGCACCTTTAATGAATGGCTCACCAGCTGAATACACATCAAGTAACACAAGCTGCTGACCTTCACTCAACACCGAGACAAACTCATCAAAATGATCGCGTGTACGGGTATAACGATGAGGTTGGTAGACCATGACCAGTCGCCGATCTACGAAAGCCTCTTGGACTGCCTTCAACGTCACCGCTAATTCGGTGGGATGGTGTCCATAATCATCAATGAGTCGCGCTGAACCGGTTGACCACATCACATCACCCAAGTCAGAAAAGCGGCGTCCAACACCACTGAACTCGGACAGCCCGACTGCGATAGCCTGATCAGCAATATTGAGTTCAGAGCACAGTGCCGCTGCGCCAGCCGCATTCTGAGCGTTGTGAAGACCTGGCATCCCAATGGTCAGCGCCAAGGGTGTCGCACCATCGGGTCGAATCAGATCAAAGTGGCTGCGCAGCCCATCTGCACAATAGTTTTCCAACCGATAATCGGCGTCTTGGTGCTGCCCATAAGTCACCACTCGTCGTGTCAGATTAGGTAACAGATCCTGAACACCGCGATCATCGAGGCACATCACAGCAGAACCATAGAAGGGCAAGTTGTGCAGAAAACCGTCAAACGCTTGGATATAACGCGCCAGGTCACCCTCATAGTGATCCATATGGTCCGCTTCGATATTAGTGACCAGCGCCATCATCGGCTGAAGATGTAAAAAGGAGGCATCACTCTCGTCGGCTTCGACGACCCAATAACTCCCCTCACCCAAGGCAGCATTGCTCCCCGTTTTATTGAGCAACCCACCAATGACAAAGGTGGGATCCGCACCTGCCTCATCAAGAATAGAGGCGATTAAGCTGGTCGTCGTGGTCTTGCCATGCGTGCCCGCTATCGCAATACCAAAGCGATATCGCATCAACTCAGCTAACATCTCAGCGCGAGGCACCACTGGAATCCTTGCTTTTTTCGCCGCGATACACTCGGGGTTGTCCTCCGAGATCGCCGCCGATACCACCAGCACATCGGCGTGTTGAATGTGTTCAGCTTGATGACCGATAAAGATGTTAATACCCAATGAGCGCAATCGCATAATGGCGGTACTATCAGAAACATCCGATCCTGAAACCGTGTAGCCAAGACCCTTCAGGACCTCTGCTATGCCGCTCATACCGGCGCCGCCAATACCCACCATGAAAATGTGATGGATCCGACCCATCGAGGGCACTGGGGCTGTGGACTCAGTCATTCGCATGAGCCACCTCTGTTAGACTTGCCACCACTTCATCGGTGGCATTAGCCGTGATCATCCCCAGGGAGCGCCGTGCCATCTCCAGCAAACTCGCAGGCGACTGAATCCATTGTTCCAGACGCTCGGCGACCCGCTCAGGCGTGGCTTCACTCTGCGCCACGATCACGGCGCCGCCTGTCTCGGCCAGTACCTGCGCGTTACGTGTCTGGTGATCATCGATCGCGTGAGGCAACGGGATGAGTATGCTAGGTGTTCCTGTCGCCGCCAGCTCCGATACCGTCAACGCACCGGCTCGCGCAATCACCACATCAGCCCATGCGTAAGCGGTTGCCATATCGTCAATAAAATCGTCTCGTTGGCATTGGGAAAATTGACTCCCCTGCCATGCCTCGTCTGCGGCTGACCGATTTCTTTCGCCACATTGTTGCCAAACAGCGATGGACTCTCCCAGCCCTTTGATCACCAGGCGATCGATGGTGGGCGGTAAAAGGCGATTGAGCGGTGCCGCACCCAAGCTGCCACCCAATACGAGCACGTTCAGTGGCCGCTGCGCTGAGAAACCTGAAAGTTCGGCTAAGCCACTGCGATCCACCTCACAGAGGTTGGCACGCACAGGATTACCAACGACACGGGCGTCGCGGCGTCGCGCAAAGTCACCCGGCAAACCACACAGAACACGCTTTGCCAAAGGGGCTAACCATCTATTGGTGGTACCTGCCACTGCATTTTGCTCGTGGATGACTAGCGGTAACCGCGTCAACCAAGCCGCAAGACCTGCTGGACCCGCTGCATAACCTCCCATTCCTAAAACAACATCGGGTCGCACACGTCTGATAATGCTCACCGATCGCCACAAGCCACCGATCACCCGAAAAAGGCTCCGCGCTCGATCAAAGAGACTTTTTCCCCGAAGACCCGACACGTCCAGGCAATGCAATGGAATTCCGGATGCAGGCACGAGTCGATGTTCGATTCCCCGCTCGGTGCCGATCCACTCTACGGTCCAACCCTGCTCAGACAACACGCGGGCCACAGCGAGCGCAGGATAAACATGCCCCCCCGTTCCACCTGCCGCAATCAAGGCGCGATGCCCATTGTGATGCGTTGAGTAGGCCGTCATACCAATCTCCGCGACACGGTTTGATCGGTACGCTGCTCTGATCGTAACTGCTGAGCAATACGCAGTACGATACCCAGCAGGGCACAGTTTATGACCAAGCTTGATCCGCCATAACTGACGAAGGGTAGCGTCAAGCCTTTGGTGGGCAGTAATCCCGAGCTCGCTCCCATGTTGATGAAAACTTGTCCGGCAAACATGAGGCCAACGCCAAAACAAAGATAAGCCGCAAAACCATTCCCCTCGGCCGCAGCCCGCCAACCGGTCTGCATAATGCGGGTAACTAAGCCGACAAATAATAGAATCAGTACGAGTGCGCCGAATAGTCCCGTTTCCTCTGCCCATATCGAAAAGACAAAGTCGGTATGAGCTTCCGGTAAATAAAATAACTTCTGAATACTGTTGCCGAGTCCCACACCGAACCATTCCCCTCGACCAAAGGCGATGAGCGATTGCACCAATTGGAAGCCAGCGCCAAACGGGTCTGACCAGGGATCTTGGTAAGCGGTGAGTCGCTGTAATCGGTAGGGCGCACTGAACACCAATACCAAAAAACCCAAGGCGACAGATGCAAGCAGTGCGAGCACGTATAGTAATCGAGCGCCCGCCAGAAACATCATCCCCACCACGGCACCCACAGCGATCACTGTGGCGCCAAAGTCAGGCTCCAGTAGCAGCAAAAACGCGACGATACCCAGAATAAAAATGAGTTTAGCCAGTCCTTGCCAGTGATGGCGTACGGCATCCTCCTGTCTCACTAAGTAACCAGCGGTATAGAGGAGCAGCGCAAACTTAGCGAATTCCGATGGCTGCACCGTCAATGCTCCCAACA
>JABJAS010000053.1 GCA_018666055.1 Halieaceae bacterium
ACCACGGGGATGAGACGCAAGAAACTTACCGCACCGATCAGTGCCATGACATCACGGTGTTCCCCAGCTTACAACTCGCTGCGGGCGCCTGCTCCGGTAACGGAATCCTGTTCGACATCAGTGATCCGCGACGCCCAGAGCGCATTGAGGTCGCGACCGATACTGGCTTTGCCTACTGGCACTCAGCCACTTTCAACAACGACGGTACCAAAGTGATTTTTACGGATGAATGGGGCGGTGGCACCCGTCCCCGTTGTCGCGCCTATGATCCACTCACTTGGGGAGCTGATGCGATCTACGATATCGTCGACGGCAAACTCGTTTTCCAAAGTCATTACAAGATGAGCGCGCCGCAGCTAGAGACTGAAAATTGTGTGGCTCATAATGGCTCGATCATCCCCGTGCCCGGGCGCGATATTTTTGTGCAAGCGTGGTACCAAGGCGGCCTGTCGATCATCGATTTCACCGACTCCAAAAATCCGATTGAAATCGCATACTTTGATCGTGGGCCTATCGATGCCGAAGATCTTGTTACGGGCGGTTATTGGTCAACGTATTGGTATAACGGCCACATTTACGGCACCGAAATTATCCGCGGGATCGATGTCTTTGCGCTCCGGCCAAGTGACTATCTCACCGCGAATGAAATCGCAGCTGCCACCTTAGCGGACCAGGGCGGGCAATTTAATCCGCAGCAGCAGCTCCCCAATACTTGGCCAGCGGCACCGATTGTGGGCATGGCTTACCTAGACCAATGGGTGAGAGCGCATCCGAACGAGATCGCAGAGGTGGATCCACTATACGACCTGCTCCGGGAGGCCGACGAACGCCTAACTGCACAAGAAAGCGACACTGCACTCTCGGCCGAACTGCAACAGTGGGCACAATCGCCAGCAGTGATAACATCGACTGCGCTGCGTGAGGTACTCGAGGCGATCAGCGCACGTTTAGTGGCCGTCGAGACCAACAACCTTGTTAGCATGATCCGCAAACATAACTAAAAAAAACGCTTCAGAGACGCAAAAAAAAGGAAACCAGATGACAGACGTTGCCACGCGGGTTGAAAGCACCGGATTTTACGCCGGCCAGAATCGCCTGGTTGCCGTGGCGGTTAAGGTTGTGGTGGTCAGCCTCGTGCTGTGGGCGTCGCTCGCCCCCGATGCCGGGGCCATTTTGATGGAGATACAAGCGGCGACCATTTCCTACTTTAGGGGCTGGTACGTATATGCCTCGGGCCTTTTTATGGTCATGGCATTATTGCTGGCGGTGGTACCCAAAACTGCGCGCATTCGCTTGGGCGCAGAGTCCGATAGACCCGAATTCAGTCGCTTCGCTTGGTTTTCGATGATGTTTGGTGCGGGCATTGGTGTTGGCATGCTCACCTACTCTACCGCCGAGCCGCTGGCGCATTTTGCCAACAACCCCGATGTCATCCTCGGTGCCACGACTGCGCTCGACCGCGATAACCTGGCGGCGGCCTATAAGTGGACACTCCTGCACTATGGCCTCACACCCTGGGGCTGTTATGCCATTGTTGGGATGTCGCTGGCGTACTTTGCTTATCGACGCAATATGCCACTGACGATTCGATCGCCCTTTACTGCAGTGCTCAGTGCCGAGTCGGGGCGGCGAGTTGGTGGTGTGGTCGATGCAGCGGCGATTCTGGCCACGATCATCGGTATCGGGGTCACGATAGGCTACGGCGTCAATCAACTCGCCTTTGGCATGCATCAAATTACGGGATGGGAATGGCTGGTCTCTGAGGGCCGACCCAGTCTGACCGCGCTATTTGTTGCCGTTGTATTTTTAACCTTGGCGGCGATGCTGTCTGCCTTGTCGGGGATTGGGCGCGGCATCCGATTGCTCTCGAATCTCAATATGGCGCTGTCTTGGCTGTTACTGGTGATCTTCGTTTTTTTTGGTGCGACGGCTTTCGCCGGCGAGATGTTTGTGGCCGGCCTGCTCGAATACCTTTCTCAGATTGGTCAGATGTCGGTCACCGTCTGGAACAGCACCGACACACCCACCGCACGCGCTTTGAGTGACTGGCAATCTGCTTGGAATATTTTTTATTGGGCCTGGTGGATCGCTTTTACGCCCTTCGTCGGACTGTTTTTAGCCCGGGTATCTCGGGGCAGAACGATCGGAGAATATGTAGTCGGCGCGATTCTGGCGCCTTCTCTCATGTGCTTTGCTTGGTTTTGTATCATTGGCGGAACCGCCTTAGACCTCGAACTCAGCGGTGTTGCTGAAGGCAGTATTCTCGGTGCAGATCTGTCCGCACAATTATTTGCGACAGTAAAATCGTTATTCTCTGCAAGCTGGGTGTTGCCGGTATCAACCCTCTGCACACTGCTGCTCATCACGTATCTTGTCACCTCCGCCGACTCGGCCGTGCTGGTCATCAATACCATCGTTTCGGGTGGTTCAGAGGATGGCACGCATTCGCGACACATTGTCCTGTGGAGTGTGCTACTCGGATTGGTCATCATCACGCTGCTGATTGCTGGCGGCATGGACGCCCTCAGGTCAGTCATGATCATCGGCGCACTGCCCTTTTCTGCGGTGATGCTATTTATGCTATGTGCCCTGTTGTACGCCATTTGGAAGGACGAGTCCTCCCCCAGTACGGAGCGCTGACGCAGACCGCCTCGCGGTCTCAATGGACCACCATCGAGAACCACTAACCGTCTCATTAAGGCCAAAAACGCGGTCTTAGTGCCCCAATCAAAATCGATGAGGCGCGGCTCATCAGAGTTGGATATAGTATCTGCCAGAGCAATACGATGCAGAGCCAGCAGTATGTCAGCAGATGCACAACCACCGATCGGCACACCGCGTCAGGCCTCAACTGGCCTCGGCAAACTATTGGGCTCGGTCGTCAGTGTCGGGCGCGACATCCTAGCCCGACGACGACAAGTGGCAGCGCAAGCGCCCTCTGATGATTTAGCCGGTAAATGCCAGCAATTACTGCACCACCGGGGCGAGGCATCGGGGCTGGCGCTGGCCTGCGAAGTCATTGCAGATTACCAACAGTTGAATGACGCCAATAAGGTGCTGTTCTTTGAAGCACTCGCACGTGATTTTGATGTCTCTGCCGACGCTATTTTGGGCGCAGCAGATGACTACAAAAACAACCCGCACACCGATCAGCTTGTTGCGCTCAGCAAAGCCATCGAAGCTCCCAGAATCAAACTATTTCGCAGAATGAATATGGCGCCCGATGCGACCGCCGTGCTCGTCAAA
>JABJAS010000054.1 GCA_018666055.1 Halieaceae bacterium
GAATGGCAGGCTGGGCTACCCACCGCATTGCTAAAACCGTCATTCCCGGTAGCAATCACGACTGCGATCCCCGCGTCAGTTAAATTGTTGACCACCCCCTGATAAGCAGGGCGGTCTGCGTCGCAACTGGCTGTATATTCTCCTCCCCCGAGGCTCATGTTGACCGCGGCAACATTGAACGCGCCCGACTCCTTCAAACTCAGCACATGCTCTAGCGCTACCATCTGGTCACTGCTCCAGGTGCGCACGCAAGGAGGGCTATTGTTGCAATCCGCGTTCCGCCCAAACTCACTGAATACCTGCACCGCGATAATGTCAGCTTCGGGAGCCACGCCGCTCACGGTTCCAATGCTCAGCGCCACCGGGCTGCCGGCAGCAATACCTGCTACATGAGTACCATGCCCGCAGCCGCTGATGTTGGCGGCGCAATCTGCGCCACTCCCATTAGCGGAGGAGGTTGAGGCCCCACCTGGGCAGAAACTGGTGGAGACCACCCCGTTACCATCCGTGACGCTGCTCGAAGCACAAAACTCCGCTGCCACGCGACTATTTCCCGAGCCATCAGCAAACATCGTATGACCGGATTCCACGCCTGTGTCCAAAACCGCGACCGCATGCCCGGCTCCTTTGATCGCCGGATTTTGGGTCCACATGTGATCAGACTCAATGACGAGATTGGACTCGTGCAGGGATGGCCGAGCCAATAAATCGAGCGTCACAGTTTCGACAAGACCCGAACGCGTCAACACGTCAAGCACTGCGGCATCAGCACGCAATGCTACCGCCGGTACGGTACTGAAGACTTTGTTCGAGACAGCGCCCGCAGCAGACAGTTCGCTGGCAAAACGTGCCTGAGCATCGGCAATGATTTGCCGCTGAGCGGTTTTTTCTGCAGGGGTTAACTTGCGCTCACGCACAACGGGTATATTGAGATGAACAATCACTCGCGCATCACCACGGTCATCGATACGCTCTATGACTGCGATGGAAATCTTATCAGGGGCGGTGCCTCGCGGAGCTGATGGCCTGTCCTTGGCCCAACCAGGCCCGCTCAGAAGAACCGCCAGTACGAGAAACAAGCCTGTGAGGTACGACTTTCGCATTACCGTACCCTACCTTAGAGGCGCTTGTCTGTTCAACGCCAATGTCAATCGTCACTGCGCGCCAAATGGACGGTAGCGAATGATTCATGCCATTGCCGGCGGCTATTCCGACGTAACATGCGTCGAACTCTCTTGCTCTAGTATAGTCACACTATGAAAACGTATCAGGTCGGCGGCGCAGTCCGCGACACGCTGCTGGGCCATCCCTATGTTGAGACAGATCGGGTCGTCGTGGGCAGTACACCCTAGGCAATGAACTCTGCCGACTACAAGCAGGTAAGCCGCAACTTTGAGAGTAGGAAAAACAAACGGCCTTTCGAAAGTGAGTTTCCTTACTGATCCTGCGGGCTGAACTGGAAAAATTCGCGCAATAGTTCTTGATTGCACTGAAAAATTGGCCCGAGCAGCGTTTCTTTTTTTACGCCGCGTAATCTGCCATGTAATTTATAGCTGCCTAGGGAGCAGCGGCCAGCCTCTCGTCTTGGCTTTGAGGCAGAACTGTTTCTTGTCCTGGGCCCGGATTAAAAGGGATCAATTGCGCGGCCAATAACGAAAGCACTGCGAACCCAGCACCGATGAAGAAGACCAGAGACGTAGACCACATCCACACCAACCCCAACGCGGCCGGGATGACGATGGCTGCGATATGATTGATGGTGAACGAGATCCCTGCTGTGCTGGCCATGTCTTTTGGATCCGCGATTTTCTGGAAGTAGGTGCTGATCGCAATCGCCATGGCAAAAAACGCGTGGTCGATCACATAGAGCGCTGCCGCCGTCGTCGCATCATCAACTAAACCATAGGCGACAAAGACAAAGATAAGTCCTATGTACTCGATGGTGAGTGCGCGCCGCTCGCCAATGCGATGAATCAGTGCTCCGATCCGCTCGGCAAAAAACCAGTTAAACGTATAGTTGATCAAAAACAATAGGGTGACCTCTGACGCGGAATACCCGAATTTTTCCACCATCAGAAACGCCGCAAACACTACGAAAATCTGACGCCGGGCACCTGACAAAAATGTTAGCAGGTAGTAAAGCCAGTATCGCCGTCGCAGCACCAGAGTCTTATGCTGTAAGGTTTTTGCAGGAAAATGAGGGAAGCCCAGCCATATGACAGTAGCAAGCGCACAACACAGTCCACCGGCCAATGCGAAGTTCGAGAGAAAGCTGAGAGCGAGTACTTCTAGCAGTGCCCAGAGCACGCCATAAACAATCAAGGACGTCATAGCCCCCACAGCGATGAGTCGCCCTAACACCTGCGGTGCTTCTTCCTTGCTCAGCCACTGAAGGCTTAAGGATTGTTTGATGGCTTCAAAATA
>JABJAS010000055.1 GCA_018666055.1 Halieaceae bacterium
CTCCCATGGCGAGCCCGCATAGCGGATTGAGGTGAGCGGGCTGGCAGCTGTGCCGCCGTCATAACCTGAGATAGTGATTAAATCGGCATAGGCCTTTGTGACACCGGCAGCAATCGTGCCGACACCGGGCTCCGAGACCAGTTTTACCGAGACCAACGCGTCAGGGTTCACTTGTTTTAAATCGAAAATCAGCTGCGCCAGATCTTCGATTGAGTAGATGTCATGGTGTGGCGGTGGCGAAATGAGCGTCACACCGGGCACCGAATAGCGAAGCCGCGCAATGAGCTCATTGACCTTGCCGCCCGGCAGCTGACCACCCTCACCCGGCTTCGCCCCTTGGGCCACCTTAATCTGCAGCACCTCGGCGTTGACCAAATAATGCGGCGTCACGCCAAATCGGCCGGAGGCGATTTGCTTGATTTTGGATACGCGGTTGGTGCCAAACCGGCGGGGATCCTCTCCGCCCTCACCACTATTGGATCTGGCGCCAATTTGATTCATGCCCATGGCGAGAGACTCATGCGCTTCCGGTGAGAGCGCGCCGAGCGACATACCCGCGGAATCGAAACGACGGAATATCGCCTCTATTGGCTCCACTTCCTCAAGGGGCACGGGTGTCTCTGCCAGCTTCAGCGTGAGCAAATCACGCAAAGCGGCCACCGGCCGGTCATTACAGTGCGTCGCATAGGCTTGATAATCACGATACTCGCCGCTCACTACCGCAGACTGCAGACTCATGACTACATCGGGATTGTAAGCGTGATACTCCCCTCCGTGGACGTACTTGAGGAGCCCACCTTGGTCCATCGTTTTACGACGAGATCTGGCGCGGCTCGCCACTTGCCATTGGTCCTTTTCTAACTGCTCGAGCGATACGCCACCGATTCGCGACGTGACGCCAGTGAAAGCGATGTCCACCAATTCACTATCGAGCCCCACGGCCTCAAACAGCTGCGCCCCACGATACGAATTAACGGCCGAGATGCCCATTTTGGACATGATCTTGAGCAGACCTTTGTTAATCCCCTTTCGGAAGTTTTTCTGGCAGACCTGAGGATCACCCAGTAGCTCATTGCGCGCCAGGAGGTCTTCGATAACGCTATAAGCCACATAAGGATAAATGGCGGTTGCACCAAATCCCAACAAACAGGCCACATGGTGCGAGTCACGCGCGCTGCCAGACTCGATCACCAGGTTGCACTCGGATCGCAAACCCACTCGAATTAAATGATGATGCACCGCACCCGTCACTAACAAGCTGTGGACGGGGACTCGCGTCTCGGCAATTTGCCGATCTGATAAGACTAAAACCTGAAACCCTTCGTGAATCGCAGCCTCTGCGCTGGAGCAGAGTGCTTCCAGTGTGTCGCGTAAATTGGCTTTACCCGGATCATAAGTCGCGTCGAGCACCGTGCTGCGCAATCCAGTCTCTGATAGTTCGACAATCGTCTGGAATTTTGCCTGCGACAAAACGGGGGACGTCAGGCTAATTCGTTCGGCATGCTCCGCGGACTCGATGAACACGTTCCGCTCCGGCCCCAGATCCACTTCCAGTGACATCACAATGGACTCACGCAACGGATCGATAGGCGGATTGGTCACCTGAGCAAATTTCTGACGGAAAAACTCGTAGAGCGACCGCTCCTGCCGAGACAGCACCGCCATTGGCGTGTCATCGCCCATTGAACCGACTGCCTCGTTGCCTGACTCAGCTAAGGGTCGCAGTACTTGATCTCGCTCCTCAAAACTGACCTGAAACATTTTTTGATACATATCGAGCTCTGCACCCGATATGGCGGCTACCGCCTCACCCGCAAAGCTACCTGAGATGAGTCGGGCATGTTGCCGTAACCATTTTTTGTAAGGCTGCCTTGTCTTGAGTAACTCGTCCGTGTCCTCGGTGTGAAGGACCTTTCCTGTTTCGGTATCCACCACTAAAATCTGTCCCGGGCCTACTCTCCCTTTGGCAATGACTTGCTCGGGTCGATAACCATGGGTACCAATTTCTGATGCGACGGTGATGAACCCATCGTCGGTCGTCACCCAGCGCGCCGGGCGTAATCCATTTCGGTCCAGCAAACAGCAGGCGTATCGGCCATCCGTCAAGACAATACCCGCTGGGCCATCCCAGGGTTCCATATGCATCGCGTTGTATTGGTAAAAGGCTTTAAGATCCGGATCGATGCCTTCAATATTTTGCCACGCTGGGGGAATCAGCATGCGCAGGGCGCGCGGTAACTCAATACCGCCAGTGGTGAGGAGCTCGAGCATGTTATCGAGGCTCGAAGAGTCTGAACCCTCGGTGTTGACCAACGGCACCAGCGATTGCAAATCAGGGAGGAGTGGCGAGGCCAGCTTAGGCGTGCGAGCTCTAGACCAACTGCGATTCCCTTCAATCGTATTAATCTCACCATTGTGCGCCAACATGCGAAACGGCTGCGCCAGCGGCCAGCGCGGTAACGTATTCGTCGAAAAGCGCTGGTGGAACACGCACACTGCCGTCTCCAGCGAGGGGTCATTGAGATCCGGGTAAAAACGCGCCAGATCAGCGGGCATCACCAAACCTTTATACGAAATCACGCGATCAGAGAGGCTACAAATATAAAAGTCGGGATCGTCGACGACCACCATTTCTGCGCGTCGGCGCGCCGTGAATAATTTCCCTAGGCAGTGCTCATGATCAATGTCTGTTGCATCGACAAAGACCTGTTCGATGCGCGGTAACTGATCAAGTGCAATTTCACCGCAGACATCCGGTTCGACTGGCACTTCGCGCCACCCCAATACCGAGAGACCCTCGGCACCCAAGGCGGACGTCATCGCCTCACGCGCCTGAGTCTGAAGCGCGGGGTCCTGACTGAGGAACAGCATGCCGACCGCATAATGATCGCCGAGATCAATGCCGAGCGTTGTCTTGGCCTGAGCGCGCATGAACGCATCGGGCATCTGGAGCAATAACCCGCAGCCATCACCCGTTCGACCATCTGCCGCAATACCACCGCGGTGTGTCATACAGGTTAACGACTCGATTGCCGTTTGCAGCAGGCGATGACTCACCTCGCCCTTAATGTGGGCGATCAAACCGAATCCACAGTTATCCCGGAATTCTTCGGGGCGGTAGAGACCTCGCGGCGCTGTCGCAGCGCCGGCGTCGGATGTTAAATCATGAGTCATAACACGTTTCGTCTGTGAACCAGCGCGTCAAGCCGGCGAAACGACCCCATACAGGGCCAGAACAAAAGGGGACGTAGTGTACACGCCCTAAAAGGAGCGCTCAATTGCCGTTATTTTCGCCGATCAAGCGTCGATTACGCTGGCAATGTCGTCTAGTGAGACGTCTTCAGACACACACGCTTTACCCAACTGATTGAGTAAAATATAGCGGATTTTACCCGCAGTGACTTTTTTATCGCTCGCCATGGCATCTAAGAAGCCAGCGGCAGTGAGCCCAGCGGGTGGTTTAACGGGCAAACCGACCTGCTGCTGAAACGATAAGAGCTGATCGACCACGCCTGGTTCGAGATCGCCTCGGCGTTCCGAGAGGCGCGCTGCCATGACCATCCCTGCTGCGACGGCTTCGCCATGAAGCCACTCTCCGTATCCTTGAAGGCGCTCAATAGCGTGCCCAAAGGTATGCCCAAAATTCAAATGGGCTCGCACCCCTCGCTCCTGCTCATCCTCCATCACAACAGCCGCTTTAATCGCACAACTGCGCTCAATGGCCGATGCCAAAGTCGGTATATCGCGCGCCTGTAACGCACTGACTTGAGCCACCAACCAATGAAAAAACGCCGCGTCACGAATCAGTCCGTACTTAATGACCTCAGCCAGTCCTGCGGCATACTCTCGATCCGGCAGTGTGGACAAGGTGTCGAGATCGATGATGACGTGTTTGGGTTGATGAAAAGCGCCGATCAGATTTTTGCCCATGGAGTGGTTAACCCCCGTTTTACCACCCACCGACGAATCAACCTGGGCCAGCAGGGTCGTCGGTATCTGAACAAAGTCCGCGCCACGTAAAAATAGCGACGCGGCGAATCCGGTCATATCGCCGACAACACCTCCGCCGAGCGCCATGAAAAGACTTTGGCGTTCGTGACGATCCGCCAGCGCGGCATCTAAAATCTGCTGCACCGAGGCCATCGATTTATGCTGCTCACCGGCGGGTAAGGTAATGAGCGTTAACCGGTCAAGTGCCGGTAGCGCCGACTGTAAACGCTGTGCGTACAACGGACCGACCTGATCGTCGGTAACCAATACCACGCCGCGCGAACCAACCACCTCCGACCAGAGGCGGCTGTCGGTTAACAACCCGGTACCAATAGCAATAGGATAACTGCGATCTTTGCCGTTATGGCTGCCGCCATCGGCACCAAGATTAACGTCTACTGTATGAAACTGTTCCGACATCGATAGATCGCTCTCGAATAATGGTCAGGAGGTGTTTTACAGCAACAAACTGCGCTCGACCAATTGAGCTTGGATTTGCTTCGCAACTTTTCTGGCGTTACCCGACCCCCCCGACACAATGACGTCTGCCAGCGCGCGATACAGCGGCGCTCGCTCGGCCATCAGCCTGGCAAGCGTCTCCGCCTGATCGCCACATTGTAACAAGGGGCGACCTTCGCCTGACCCCGTTCTTTTCATTTGCTGCTCAAGACTCACATCAAGGTAGACCACCAATCCCGAGTTCGCCATTAATGTGCGATTTTCTTCACTCACCACTGCGCCGCCGCCGGTTGCAATCACCGCCTCAGGGCGTTGAGCAAGATCTTGAAGCACCGCACTTTCACGGCGTCGAAATCCAATCTCACCCTCCACATCAAAGATCCAGGGGATGTCGGCACCAGAGCGAGCCACAATTTCTGCGTCTGAGTCGATAAAGGAGCAGCGCAATAACCCAGCCAGGTGCCGACCCACAGTCGACTTTCCCGAGCCCATAGGGCCCACCATATAAAGCCGAAAGGCTTTAGTGCTATTGGGCACCGTCAGTTCACCAAGGCTTCTGACAAAATTCTGGGCGTAATAAAAATGAGCATTTCCGTTTTTTGTTGTGTGTTGGCAGTGCTTTTGAACAAGTTGCCGAGGTAAGGAATATCGCCAAGCAGCGGAACTTTTGCAACCTTAACGAGCTCCTCATTCTTGAAAACCCCACCCAACACCACGGTTTCGCCGTTTCCGACAAGCACCTGCGTTGTCAGCTCTGTGGTGTCGATCGTCGGAATAAACCCACCATTACCACTCGGCACTAATGCACCCACCGAATCCTGATTGACGATCAAATCAAGCAAAATGCGATCGTCCGGTGTGATATTCGGTGTCACATCCAGTTTCAAAACCGCCTCCTTAAACGCCGTTGTCGTGGCACCCGACGCGGCCCCCTCTTGATACGGGATTTCAGTCCCCGACTTTATACTGGCCTTCTGTTTATCACCAGTAATCACCTTTGGCTGCGAGACCACCTCTCCCTCGCCAGATGCTTCCAACGCCGACAGCTCGGCAGTGAGAAATAGGTCAGTGGAGGTAAACCCAACGGCAAAACCTGATGTCGCCTCAGCAACGCCCAAGTCGACCAACGGTGCGGTGGGCATCGCAATGGGGTTAGCCCCTCCAATCAGCTGATTGTTGAGGCTTGTCACACTGGCCGTATCGCCTGCCACCGAGGTGAATTGGTCGGACCCTGCATTGAGGTAACCCCCTCCCCAGCGAATGCCAAGTTGCTCGTTAATATTGGAAGACGCAATCACGATACGCGCCTCAATCATGACCTGACGGATAGGAATATCGACCTGCTCAATCAGCGCTCTGATCTCCGCCAGCTTAGCGCCGGTATCCGTGACCACAATCGAGTTCGTGCGATCATCGACGACCACCGAACCCCGCTCAGAAATTAAGGCGCCCCCCTCTTCTGAGCCCGCTTGAAATAACCCGACGACATTGCTCGCCTTTGCATACCGGATACGAATAAATTCTGATTGCAGAGGCGCCAGCTCAGCCATTTGCTTATTCGCTTGAATTTCTTGGCGCTCCCGCTCAGCCAGCTCCTGAGTGGGCGCCACCATTAACACATTACCGATCTGGCGACTGTCGAGACCCCGAGTTTTGAGCACCAGATCAAGCGCTTGATCCCAGGGGACATCATCTAGGCGCAACGTAATACTCCCCTCCACAGAATCTGAGGCCACCAGATTTAGCCCAGTGAAATCGGCAATCAGCTGCAGTACCGATCGGACCTCAATACTTTGGAAATTGAGCGAGATACGGTCCCCCGCATAATCGAACTGATTGAGACGATCCCGCTGCTCCTCCTCGTTGAGCGCCGTGACAGCAAGGGTGTAGGTATTGCCCGTTTGGTAAGCCAAATAATCGAATAGACCATTTGCACGCAACGTCAGTCGCGTGCCTTGCTCGGTCGTACTGACCTCGATGCCCTGCACCGGCGTGGCAAAATCAGTCACATCAAAACGCCGAATCAGCGATTCCCGAACACCTGTATGACGAAACTGCAGCGTGATATTGCCGCCTTCACTGAACACGCTCGCCGTGACGCCCGGGTTACTCAAGCTCAGTATCAGCAAACCCTCGCCGTCCACCGATCGCTGAAACGCGAGATCTGTTATTTCCGAGACGACTCGCTCGACCCGGTCAACATCGGTTCGCAAGATATTGCTGGTGTTCTGCACGCCAACGTCAACCGCCTCGATCTCCTCTCCCAGCCGCAGCGTCAGCTGGTCACCCGACACCACTGTATGAAACGGCAGCAGCTCGACGAGGTTGATGATCACGCGGGTGCGGTCTTCGGATTCGAGCACTAACACACTGGTGGCGTTGGCTTGCGGCAGCTTGAACCGCTTTTCTCCCAGCATGCTGCGGGTGCCGGGCAAATCCAACACCACTCTGGCAGGCTCCTCGATAGCATAACTGTCGACCTCTGCTGACAACGGCTGATCAAAGGTTAATGTCACCGCGAGCTGAGACCCAGGCTGAGTTGTGAAAGCAATCTTTTCCAGTATTGCAGACTGGGCTGACGCTGCCGTCGCACACAGCAACACACAGCTAATCACATAAACCCATTCCCTCAGCACCGGTAAAGATCGCCTTCTTTTGGCTGCGCTTTCCATTGCGTTATCTCCTTCGCTCACATCCTTGTGAGCTCAATTGTTCTGGGTCGCTCCACCCAGCCATTCTCGGTTCCATCCGAGACGATTTCGGTCACCGCAACGAAGGCGTCACCCATTTCAACAACCCGACCATGATCACGGCCCAAAAAACTGCCGAGCTGAATCCGGTGGATCCTGCCCTCCGGATCCTTGATCAAGCTCCAATTAGCGGTGTCTCGCTGCAGGGTGCCGACCATGGTCAACATGCCAAACGGAAAACGCTCCAAATACTCTTTCGTTCGGCGCTCATCAGGCTGCACCGTTGTGGGGGCCGATAAGGCCGCAAGCTGTCGGGCGTTCATGGGCCGATCAAATGGACTGCGTAATGTCGTCGCCGCATAGGCAAACGCCTCGTAGGCTTCAAAGGTAGGAATGGGTTGAACAACGCCGCCAGGCAGCGCGCGCTTCTCATCCATAAAATCGTCTAAATCGGTGAGACTGCGGTCTGCACAAGCCGACAACACCGCCGCCATAAACACCGCGTGGATCGCGAAACGCAGTGGCGCAAGGGGATTATCCCGCATCGTCTTCTTCTCTATAACGGTAGGTTTTCGCGAGGATTTTCATCTCGAGGAGGGGCGCGGTTGCCGCGTCTCCGAGAATCTGAAAGTCGTGTAACGTGACAATACGAGGCAAGCTCGCCATACCAGAAATAAACGCGCCAAGGTCGTGATAAGAGCCGGTGGCTTCAATGGCAATGGGCAGCTCAATATAAAAATTGTGCGTTTGCTCGTCTAAAAGAGCAATACGATTAATACGAAGACCATTCAGCTCACCTTTACCCGTAATGTCCTCGAGCAGGCCCGGCACCTCGGTCTGAGAGGGTAATTGCGATACTAAAACACCAAAGCGCGTCTCCATTTCTAGCAATTGCGCCTTGTAGCGATCCAAATTAGCGGCTTCAAACGCTTTGGTTTCGAAAGCCTGTTTCAATTCCCGCTCTGCTCGCTCCGCATCGGCTAACCGCTGATGAACGTTTTCAATATGAAGATAAAAGCCCAGGGCGATGGTGACGCTGTATAACAATGCCATTGCCACTGCTTTCGCCCAAGCGGGCCAGTTACCAAAATTGTCAAGCTCAAGCGCAGTCAGATCTATATCCGCCAGATCAAATTCTCTCAGTGTGCGGAAGCAATCTGCTCGATTCATAGTGGTTGCTCAACTGCTTCTTCTGGCAGCTCAATGCCCACTGACAACGTAAAGTGAGTCGCTTGTGTGCCGGAGTCGGGGGTCGCCTGCACCGCATCTAAGCTCGGCGCTTGCAGCCAACGTGACGCTTCCAAGCGGCGCATGAGACTTGAGACCCGGTTGTTCGATTCTGCAATGCCCTCAATCGAGACGATTTGAGCGTCGGTCTGCAGTGAGGTATAAAAAACGCCCTCGGGCACCGTTCGTACCAGCTGATCCAACAGCCTGACAATGACTGGCCGATTGCCCTGTAACGCTTGTATCACCCTCATTCGGTCTATCAGTCGATTGCGCTTAAGCTGAAGATCTCTGATCTCAGCGACCTCCTGATCAAGGAGTTTGATTTGGGTGGTCAGCTTCTGATTACGCATCTCCTGATAAGCGATCTGATTGCTGACAACCGCATCCCAAAACCAGACTGACAGCACAGCGATGAAAGCGGACCCACACAAGCCCGTCAAAAATTGCTGGCGACGCGCCTCGCGACGCGTTTTGCGCCAGGGCAATAAATTGATATTAGCCATCGTTGAGTCTCCGCATCGCCAAGCCGCAGGCCACCATCATCGCTGGCGCGTCTCTAGCAAGCGCTTGTGCGTTGACACGGGACGCCACAGACATACCGGCAAAAGGATTGGCAATGATGGTGGGGGTAGATAGGCGTTTTGA
>JABJAS010000056.1 GCA_018666055.1 Halieaceae bacterium
GATGTGGGTATGCCCGTAGCAACAACGGGGCTATACCGGCTATCGAAAGACCAGCTCCGCAGTGACGCTATGACATTACCATCCGCAGACAGGACAGCGGCACTCACCCAGCGATCACTGCCCATTCAGTCACGGAGTCATCGTGTGGAGCGAGTCACTGGGATCATTACCCATCGGATACTCGAACTACTCTCCGGCACAGACTTACCGACCGAACCGGATGCCCGCATCAGGCAATGGATCCGTGGTGGCTTACAGCAGACCAGTCTTACCCCTGAGGCGATGAATACAGTAGAGGAGCACTGCTTGCACTTACTGAGCAATACACTGAGTTGTAAGACAGGCCGGTGGATCCTCAGCGCTCATCCTGAGGCCCAAAGTGAGTTGGCACTGAGCCGTATGGAGTCTGGTGAGTTAAAAGGTTACGTTATCGACCGAACTTTTGTCGATTCAGAGACAGGGTTCCGCTGGATTATCGATTATAAAACGAGCGCCCCCTTGGTGGACGAATCGCTCGATAGTTTTACAGCAAGAGAACATGCTCACTACCGAGAGCAATTGCGAAACTATGCCGAGCTACTGGCTGAGCAAACTGGGGCAGGACCACACGCAGCCATCAAGACCGCACTGTACTTTCCGTCGATCAAAATGCTCTCTTTGACACCATAAAAAAACCCGGCTGAAAGCCGGGTTCTTGTCTTGCCAATCGGTGATCAAACCTCTTTGAGCGACATCACCAGTGCCTCAGTGAAGACGACAACTACCGAATCCCCTAGTCGCACGTTATCCAGCTTATCGAGTTCGACGCCCCCGATTGTGTGCATGCGGCCCCGTGCATCTTTGATGACGACATTGCCTGCGCTGTCCATTGCTTCGATGGTGCATACGGCACGAACCAGACGCGCCACTCCCGCTGCGGTGACACCGGCATCAGCGTCCGTATTGCCGCGCTCGCCGATAACGACCCAAGGCTCAGCCAGCTCCTCGGCTGTGGGCTGCCGCACTTCTGCCTCGATCGACGCAACGTAATCAGCGATAATCGTGTCGCCGGGGACGATTTGGCTTATATCGACACCGTCTTCACGCGCGCTCAGGGTGACGAAGTTACCGCCAGGTCCGCGTACGACGAGTTCACGAGTTTCTAAGTCAACCGCAACCACTTCACCCTCTACCTCGGCGACGATGGCGCGACCGCCAGATGCCCACACGACATCGGCAGGGTTTTCGTGAACAACCGTCTCGCCAGCTTCATGGTGCCCCGCAAAACTGGTTACTGGCACAATCGCCCAAAGCGTGGCAAGAGAGAGGGGAATTAACTTCAACAATTTCATCATGTCTTCCTTCTATCAGTTTGGCCCAGTGATACAGGGGCGTTCAGTCAAATCGCTGAGCAAGATAGCGCAATCGCTTGGTGTCGGGAAGGCGGGAAGGCATGGATTGTCACTTTTTGTGGTCTCAAGCCTGATTTTTCCACTCTCGCACGGCTGAAAAGACACCATCGGGGCTATCGTCATGTAGTCGTCCGGTATCGATCAACGTTTGGCGGATCGCGCTACTAGACCATCGGAGAAAGGGGTTATAGCGAAGCTCCCCTTCTAACACCGAGGGTACCGTGGGTAGATCCCGAGCGCGCTTGTCCTGACAGGCGGCGGCGAACGCTGCGAGTGCCGCATTGTCGGGCTCCACCATTTGCGCAAACGCTAAATTACCCAGCGTATATTCGTGTGCACAATAGATCCTCGTATCGCTCGGCAATACGCTGAGCTTCTCCAGTGAGGCGCGCATCTGCATTGTCGTGCCCTCAAAGACTCGGCCACAGCCGCCCACAAAAAGCGTGTCACCGCAAAACAACGCACTTTGTGTAGCACAGTGATAGGCAATATGGTCCAGAGTATGTCCGGGCACCTCCAGCACCTCGAAGGACTCACCCA
Organism: Halieaceae bacterium; assembly: GCA_018666055.1. Lineage (GTDB taxonomy): Bacteria > Pseudomonadota > Gammaproteobacteria > Pseudomonadales > Halieaceae > Luminiphilus. The sequence continues at coordinate 1,932 of JABJAS010000056.1, forward strand.
ATACCGATACTTGGTCACCCTCAGTCACCGTGTGGTCGAAAACGCCTGCGGGACTCCCTGCGGGGCCCCAGGTATCGCAACCTGTTTTTTCCTGCAAGACCTGTACTGCCCCAGTGTGGTCGAAATGATGATGCGTTATCAAAATGCCCGTTAACTCGAGCCCCCGCTCTGCTAACCTTGTCAACACGGGCTCCGGTTCTCCCGGGTCCACGACATAGGCGTGTTGACCTCGCTCTATCAGCCAGATGTAGTTGTCGCTGAAAGCGTTGATCGGCGATATAGTCACCATTGATGCATTACCTTAGTGTTTCACTCTGTTTAGCGAGGCTACCTGCTGCCCATGAATGTGACCAGTCCTTTTCCGCAAGAATCTGCCAATAGAAATGAGCTCGGACAGTGGTATGCACAGAGGGCCATGGGGCGCCTGCTGACTGAGCAATTGAGCGAAGCACTGAATCATCGGCTGGAGCAAGTTTTTGGCTATCACATGCTCATCACCGGTGCCGATATCGGCCTTGATTTCAGCCGACTGGGAAAAACCCAGCGTATTTTTTGTTTGACGACTCAGCCCAGTTCAGCGCCAGGTTTCCAACCTGTCGTGGGGATGAGCAGTGAACTACCCTTCGCCTCAGATTCGCTTGATGCCTTGGTGCTGTGTCATACCTTGAATGTGGCGCCTACTCCCCATGAGGTACTGCGAGAGTGCCAACGGGTTTTGGTGCCCAATGGCCATTTATTTGTCGTCAGCTTTAATCCCCTCAGTTTGTGGGGCGCTGGGCGACTGTTGAGTCATCTGTTGCGTCGTAAGACCCTGCCCGCGGCCAGCAGCCGAAAAATGCGTGACTGGCTCGCCCTGTTGGGGTTTTCACATGGCGAGCCGCAGTATTTGGCGCCCCTTGTCCCGGTAGGCCGGGGACGGCTTCGGAATATGATGACGACCATCGAGGGCTGGCTGAGAAGGCAGAATGCGCCCATTGGTAATGTTTATCTCATTCATGCGCGTAAACGGGTGTCGGCCCGCCTCGAGAGCGGCCTCACAGTCATGAACAAGCCTAGACTGATCGCGATTCCGCTGGGTAAGTCTCAAGGAGGGGTTCCCGTGCCACGGCAAGTGAAGGTGAAAATCGACGACCCTTGGGGGCCACAGCAATGAGATCGGTCCAAGCCTATACCGATGGCGCTTGCAGCGGTAACCCCGGTCCAGGGGGCTGGGGCGTGGTGCTGCAGTTCGGGGATCATGAACGAGAACTGATGGGGGGCGAGAACGATACGACTAATAACCGTATGGAGCTGACCGCCGCCATCGAGGCGTTAAAAGCTTTAAAGGAGCCGTGTCGCATTGCGCTGACAACGGACTCCACCTACGTAAAGGATGGGATTACCAAATGGCTTAGCAACTGGAAACGCAATGGCTGGAAGACCGCCGCCAAAAAGCCCGTTAAGAATCAAGATTTATGGCAGCAACTCGAACACTATGCGGCGCAACACTCGGTTGAGTGGCTATGGGTCAAAGGACACAGTGGACATCCCGAGAATGAGCGGGCAGACACCCTCGCCAACGAGGGCATGAGTGCATTGAAAGGGGCCCATCGTGGATAGACGGCAAATAGTATTAGACACAGAAACCACTGGGCTGGAGGTCAATCAAGGACATCGGATTATTGAGATTGGCTGTGTGGAGTTATTGAACCGTCGAGTAACGGGGCGTCATTACCATCAGTATCTGCACCCTGAACGAGACATCGACGCAGGCGCCATGGAGGTTCATGGCATTACGCTCGATTTTTTGATGGGAAAACCGACCTTTCAGCAAGCGGCCGATGAGTTCATCGAATTTATTCGAGGGGCTGAGCTCGTGATTCATAATGCGCCGTTTGATGTGGGTTTCATCGACGCAGAGCTGTCGCGATTAAGTCCGGGCAGTGAAGCGGTCAGAGATATTTGTGAGGTGACCGATACGTTGCAAATGGCTCGGCACAAGCACCCCGGGCAGCGTAATAATTTGGATGCCTTGTGTCAGCGTTACGAAATTGACAATACCAGTAGAAGTCTCCACGGCGCGCTATTAGACGCCGAAATTCTCGCCGAAGTGTACCTAGCGATGACAGGCGGTCAAACGTCGTTGGGGTTGGGATCTGACGGCGCAGGCACTTTGGGAAGCGGGGCGATGCAAGCATCCAGTATTCGGCCATTGCCTGCTGATCGCCCCAGGCTTGCGGTCTTACGCGCGACACCAGAGGAGGTCGAGCGTCATGAGCAGAAGCTCAGAGAACTCGATCAGGAATCTGGAGAGGCGCTTTGGCGTCGCGCCTCTCCGCAGGGATAGTTACAGCGCGATCGTGACGGCTAGCAGCCCGACCCCGGTGAGTACAATGGTGTAGGGCAATGCCATGACCACCATCGTGCCGTAGGACAGTCTAATCAGAGGCGCCAATGCAGAGGTCAACAAGAATAAGAAGGCGGCTTGTCCATTGGGCGTTGCAACAGACGGCAGGTTGGTACCCGTATTGATGGCAATCGCCAGCCGGTCAAACTCGGCTCGATCAATCTCACCAGCCTTTAACGCCGCGTCAATCTCGGAAATATAAACGGTCGCAACAAAGACATTGTCTGAGATCGCCGAGAGCAGTCCATTGGCGAGGAAGAACATAGCCGGCCGCACCTCATCTGACATCGCCAACACGGCGTCAATAACGGGCGTGAATAAATGCTGCTCGTGAATGACGGCAACAACGGCAAAAAAGACCACAAGCAGCGCCGTGAAGGGCAGCGCTTCCTGAAACGCGTGTCCGATATCGTGTTCATCCGTGATGCCATTAAAGGCTGTCAACAACACGATGACTAATAAGCCGATCAACCCGACTGCAGCCAAATGAAGCGCCAGCGAAAAAACCAAGATGCCGGCTACCACGGCTTGAACCATTAGCTTCATCTTAGTCCGTGGCGTCGCGTTACTCTGCTGCCCCTCATCGAACTCAACCAAGACTTGGCGAACATTGGCAGGCATCAATGCCCCGTAGCCAAACCATCCGGTCACCTCTAATAGGACGCAGGTGATCAATCCACACACCAGCACAGGCATCGTGATCGGTGCCATGTTCATGAAGAAAGTCTGAAAGTCCCATCCGGCAACGCTCGCAATCAACAGGTTTTGTGGTTCACCCACCAACGTGCAAACACCACCCAGCGCAGTACCGACAGCCCCGTGCATCAACAAGCTGCGCAAGAAAGCACGGAACGTCTCAAGATCATTCTCTGACGCGGCGTTCACCCCTCGATCATGCGTGTAGTCGTGCTGCTGATCCGATAGCGCGGCACCCGACGCCACGCGGTGAAAGACGGCGTAGAAGCCAACGCCCACGCTAATCAACACCGCCGTCACCGTAAGGGCATCAAGAAAAGCTGACAGCACCGCGGAGACAATCGAGAACAAGAAGGCCAGAAACTTTTTGGATCGAACATTCAAGAGAATTTTTGTGAAGACGAATAACAGCAGGTCCTTCATAAAGTAGATACCAGCCACCATAAACATCAGTAGCAGGATGACTTCGAAATTGGCCTCAGCTTCATGGTAAACGCTGTGTGGATCAGCGAGCCCCAGCAGGATCCCCTCTATGGCGATGAGCCCGCCGGGTTGGAGCGGATAGCACCTCAGTGCCAGTGCAAGAGTAAAAATGAACTCTGCCACCAGCGCCCATCCAGCGACCACGGGTCCTGCGCCGAGCAATATAAACGGATTCAGAACGAGAAAAGCGATGATGGTCTGCTTGTACCAGCGGGGTGATTCGCCTAAAAAATTGGACCAGAGGGCACTGAAGGGAGACTCACTCATATCTTTTTATCCGTTATGGTTGTTATTGCGCCGCGATCAATGACTGTGGATTGACCGATGCTAATTCGCACTCACGACGACACTATTGATCAGGCCGCTATAGGCTTTATGGATTAAACCCCATCGGCAGCAGAGATGCACCCTCATCCAACGACTGGGAAAATATACGGCGATTAGCATCACTTGGTTCTTGTACTTGGGGCGATGGGTTCCTAGACTGTCCGCTGCGCGATTTTCGGTGATGCCACTTTGCTTGATATTTCTGTTTTGCCCCTGCGCCCCGAGACGGACGATTGGGCCTTCGTCTTCGCGGGCCGCAATACATTGACGTCACTGCGGGGCCAGCCAGGTGCGCCATGGCGCCTTGGCGAGGCTGACGCGCTTTGGAGCCTAAATAGGGATTTAGCGGTGCCGATGGGGTACTGGGGCGGCAAAGCAGCTTGGGCATTTTCTGTTCCAGAGAACAGCGAAACCGGGCTTGAGGTGCTCAGCGGTAATCTATATAGCTTGCTAGGCCGCGTAGACGACTCACTGTTCCACGCCAACGGCCGCGCCTACCAGTTATTGCACTGGCAAGACACCCACCGATATTGCGGCCGCTGCGGTTCGCCCACTTCGGTCATCGAAGACGGTAGGGCGGTAGGCTGCAGCGATTGCTCATCGCGGGTTTATCCCCGGATCTCGCCGTGCGTGATCGTCTTAGTGTCAAAAGGTGACAAACTATTGCTCGCCGCAGCCGCAGGCTACCAGAAACGATTTTACAGTACGCTAGCAGGATTCATGGAGTCCGGAGAGACTTGCGAACAGACCGTGATCCGCGAGGTGAGAGAAGAAGTCGGCATCGAAGTCGGCAATATTCGTTACTTTACCTCACAGCCATGGCCTTTTCCGAGTCAGGTCATGCTCGGCTTCTTCGCCGAATGGGAATCGGGAGATATCGTGCCTAACCCTGATGAGATCGAGGAGGCCGATTGGTTTGACCCGGGCGCACTCCCACCCACGCCTCCTAATGCGTCCATATCGGGGCAACTTATCGCTCACTTCCTTCAAGCTCGTTAACGGTCAATCGCTATGGATTTTCTTCTCGACATCGGTTCATTTCTACTTCAAGCACTGATCTTACTCGCGGTCTTCCTCGTGGCGGTTGCAGGCGTAGTGGCAATTAGTCAACGAAAACGAGGATCAGGCGATGATGGCTACATCGAGGCGCGACTGCTGAATGAACGTTATGAGGCACATCAAGAATCCCTTCGTGCGGTAACTGAAGAGGAGGCCGACGCTAAGGCACGTGAAAAAGCGAAGAAAAAAGCAAAAAAAGTCGAAGCAAAGGCACGAAAGCGCGCATCGAAAATGGCGGACGTGGCTGAAGCTGAACATCGCCCTCGCGTCTTTGTAATCGACTTTGACGGTGACATGCAGGCCAGTGCCGTCGCGGAGCTGCGAGAGGAAGTGTCTGCGATTTTACCGGTCGCGACAGAAAAAGATGAAGTACTGGTGCGCCTTGAAAGCGGCGGTGGTGTCGTCCACGGTTATGGCTTAGCGGCTAGCCAACTCATCCGACTTAAAGACGCTGGTATTAAGTTGACGGTGTCGGTTGATAAAGTCGCCGCAAGTGGTGGCTATATGATGGCGTGTGTCGCGGACGAGATCATTGCGGCGCCGTTTGCCATTCTGGGCTCAATTGGCGTTGTTGCGCAGCTGCCCAACTTTCATCGCCTACTCAAAAAAAATGATATTGATGTTGAGATGCACACGGCAGGGGAATACAAACGAACACTGACTTTTTTTGGCGAGAACACCGATAAAGCACGCGAGAAATTTCAGGCAGATCTGGACGATGTGCATATTCTTTTTAAGGAGTTTGTCTCAGCTAACCGGCCAATCGTAGCGATTGATCAGGTCAGCACAGGGGAGTATTGGTTCGGCCAGCGAGCGCTAGATTTGCAGTTAACAGACCGGCTCAGTACTTCTGACGCCTTTCTGCAGTCGCGGGTCGAACACAGTGACCTGATCGAGGTGCGCTATCGAGTGAAGCGTGGCTGGCAAGAGCGCCTCGGTGTTGCAGCAGAGGTGGCGGTGGAGCGAGGGTTTCGGCGAATCCTTAGGTCGGAGCAAGATCAGCGCTTTCTCTAGCCGTTAACGCCGCGACGGCCACATGCTGAGATAAAAAAACCTCACCTGACAACTCCTGCAAAAAGTGACTGCGACCCAAGGCATCCATAACCGGACCCTTCACCTCGCTCAAA
>JABJAS010000057.1 GCA_018666055.1 Halieaceae bacterium
GTCAACGGCTAATCTGATCTCATCATCAGAACAATCGACGCAACCGCCTCGCGCAATCATGCCAGTGCCCGCGACGCCATTAATACCACTGTCGTAAAGGGCATCCATGCCTTTTGCAATACGACTGGCCCAGGCCACCTGCTCACCGACTTTGGGCGCACCCGCAATACCGGCGGAATGACACGCCATGCAAGCCGCGTTGTAGACATCCTCTCCCGACCGTGCAGCGCCTTCAGCCATGGCAACACCGCCGCCGCAAGCCTCTCCCTGCACACAAACCGCAGAAAAGGGCTGTATCCGTGCCTCAATGTCAGCTCGTTGTCGATCCGTTAGATCAAGTGCCAGCGCCGCCATTGGGGCCAGCAACAGAATGATAAGTAAACAGCGCATGATGGATTCTCCGTCTCAGGGATCGGGAGTATAGCGGTTGCGGAAAAGATCTAAAACTGGCGGAACATGCTCACGGAGTGGCCGCCCGGTTATAATGGCCTTCCGAAGCCAAGATGACGTCACGATGAAGCTTTATTCCTTTGATGGTGCCCCAAATCCCGCTAGATTGAAGCTGTTTATGGATTTTAAACAGATTGAGCTAGACACCATTCAAATTGACTTGGGGGCTGACGAGCAACTCGGCGAGGCTTACCAAGCCATCGTACCGGAGGCGACCGTTCCCGCACTGGTGCTCGATGATGGCTCGGTATTGAGTGCCGTCATTGCCATCGTGCATTACCTGGAGGAGCGCTTTCCCGACAAACCCTTATTGGGATGCACACCCGAGGCGCGAGCCAATACGCTCAATTGGAACCATCGACTGTTTACTGAGATTTTCAGTCCCATCGCGGACGCCTTCAGAAATGCGCACCCAAAATACAAAGACCGGGCACTGCCCGGTGTCGCACCCGTCATACAGCTACCGGCATTGGCTGAGCGAGGGCAACTCCGGCTCGCTGAGGGATTTGACATGCTAGATCGAGAATTAGCACAACGCCCGTTCCTTGCCGGACCAGATTTTTCCTTCGCTGATATCGATTTATTGGTGGCAATCGACTTCGCCAAATGGGCGGCGCGCGTGACGCCTGACCCGGCCTTACAGCACCTCAACCGTTGGCGTAATGAGGCACGTCATGCACTGAGTGGCTAAGTATGCGTCGTGTCATCTTCCTATCCTTGCTGCTGTTAACCAGTTGTGGTCAGTCTGATTCAGGACTCGCGCATCTAACTGAGTACCTGACTCGCTTATCTACGGTTACCGGCACGGCACTCGAATCACAGGCGCTACCGCGGTTCGATCTGGCACCACCGTTGCCTGAGAAAGGAGGACCCACAAGCAATCAGCAGATCGATCTGATCGACTTCCTGTCTTTGACCGGCTGTTCACTGCAGGTCAATCTCGGACGGCGTAATACCCAGTTGGGGAGAACCGCCTCTCCCTCACAGCGACTGCTGTTGGATCTCGAATTTCTCGACCTCGCTCCGGCGTGTATCGAGCTATTGAAAACCCGTGACGATACCGCGCTGGCAGCCACCATCAGGGCTGCCAGTAACGACCGCAAGCAGTCGCTACCAAGCGCTGTTTTTGACGCGGTGCTGCTCGGCCCCGAATGGCGCGCGTTTTGGCACGCCGATCCGATCTTGGGGGATTACCCACGACAAACCAGTAGCCTCGTTGAACAAACCGTCACCTCTCTATCGGCCATGACGGCGCCTTGGCTAAACGGGGATTGGTCCGCCAACAATCGTGCCTTTGAACTGTTATTGAGTGATGTGCGAGCGGGTGATGGGGGCGAGTTACTCGTCGCAACATCTCAGCTGGTATGGGCACTCGAGAGCGCCAATACCCTGCTGACACAAACCCAATCGGAGCGCCCCCTTTGCCCTTTTGGGCAACCCACCGAGCGATCTAGAGCCTTAAAACGGGTTGTACAGCAGTTTTTCGTGGCCAATGTTCAGCCTTGGGTGGTCAGCCTTCGTCGGCGAGCGGAGCTCATCCATGAGCCCACTCAGCGCCTTGAAACCGTCCTCGCCGGCGCAGTAACGCAACCCTACCAAGATTGGGTGGCGGCGCGTGACGCACTGCTCTTTCAACTGACTCAAATGACGCGGCAACATGTTCAAGCGATTCAAGCCACGCTCACAAGCTGCCAACAGGGTTAGATAGCCGGAAGCCAAAAAACGCTTATTGCGACAATGTGTCAGATGGCACTTTGATCGCGGTCCATGGCCTGTGATAATCCAAGGTCTGGAGCCGCCCAGTCGCTGGGCGAGTTCCCTCGGGCCTGCTGTTCATCTGGCAACTCAATATTGTCGCAGGATGATCGAAGACGGCAACAGCACTGCCGAAACGGGATAATCAGCGCACTTTGGTACAGTGTTTTTTTATTTTTAATGATTTGTGGAGAGATTCGATGCACATGATCCGTTTAGCTTGCGTTGGGATTGTCATGGTGACACTGGCGGCCTGCGCCACTAAGCCACCCCAGCCAGTGGTTGATTTCGCACCTGACTATGATTTTAGCCAACCCAAAACCATCGCCTTTTATGCGTTGAGCGGCTCAGTTACCGGCAATAACCCCTCTGAACTCACTGACTTTCAAAGAGATCGTATCGACAGCGCACTGCGAGGCTCACTGGAAGCGAAGGGTCTGGTGTTTGTCGAGAATACGAGCGATGCCGATTTACTGTTGAGCTGGCATTTGAACCTCATGGAAAAGACGGACGTCAAA
>JABJAS010000058.1 GCA_018666055.1 Halieaceae bacterium
CCTGCCCCCGACCGCAGGGGAGGGGATCGGCATCGATAGACTGGTCATGCTGTTGACCAATTCAGCGTCTATTAGAGATGTCATTTTGTTTCCGCACTTGCGTCACGAATAATATCTGAAAGGTGCCTGCAACACTGGTAAGCGTTGGCTTCGCGGTGCTATCCTCGACGAAAGCTTGGGGGTTCGGCACAGTGCGTCAAAGATTGTCCATCGGCACTATCCTATTGACCGCAGCGCTCTTGCTGTTGGGCGGCTGTGGCCTTGCGCCGGTAACGGGCGCCGGCGGCGCTGAATCTGAGGACGCCAGCGCGTCACAGGGCGACGGTGAGGCTGCGATGTCGGGAACCTGTGATTGTCCTTCTGATGTGATCTTCGATACTTATGACGAGGGTGTTCGGGCGCTCGCCGCGGGCCAATACGAGGCAGCGCGGGCTGCTTTTGCTGCCTACGCCGCCTCAGGTGGAGAAGGGGTCGCGGCTGAGGCCTCAACAGCCACTGACCTCAGTCACCGACTGGAGCAGAGACAGTCAGTGCCAGTGGTGATCGCGAATGACGACCAGCGGTCCCGGGTGACCATCACGGAGATGGCACTTGAGGTGATTGTTCAGCTTGAGGCTGAACTCAATGCGACGAGTGAATCTAATCAGACGTTATCAGCTGAGCTGGCAAAGCGAGAGGACGCACTCAAGCGGTTGCGTGAGCTAACCCTCGGTCAGCCGGAAGGGTAACGCGAAAACACGATCCTTCGTTTGGCGCGCTTTCTAACTCGACAGCACCACCCAACATTTGGCAGAACTCTCGCACGATCGCGAGACCGAGCCCAGTACCCCCGTAGGTGAGCCCGGTAGACGCTTCCGCTTGTGTAAATGCCTCGAAGACTCGGCCTTGCTGTGCCTCAGTCATCCCTATGCCCGTGTCGCGGACCTCAACCACTAGCGTTGTCTCGGTCATGCTGGCCGCGACGGTGATCTCCCCGGCCTTAGTAAACTTACACGCATTAGAAAATAGGTTGGTCACAATTTGTTGCAGTTTGGCTTGATCACACGTGATATCACGCATGCTGTCTTCGTGAATATCCAGCGTTAATCGGTTTTTGTTCTGCTGTAATAGCGGCGACAGCGCATCACAGATCTGGACTAACAGGCCGCCTGGGTTGAATTCTGTCAGACTGAGTTGCATCTTGCCGGTCTCAATCTTAGATAAATCTAAGATGTCGTTAATTAAGGTCAGCAGTTGTCTTCCGGAGTAAATAATCGTGGTGAGGTCGTGGTGAAATTGTTCACGGTCAATGTCTGCGCCATCGCTTAATTCGTCCTGCAGCATTTCGGAGTAACCGATGATGGCATTTAATGGGGTTCGTAATTCGTGGCTGACATTGGCCAAAAACATACTCTTTGCTGCGTTAGCAGAATCGGCGTCGGCTCTCGCGGTGTTGGTGTCATCGATCGCGATTTGGAGCTTGGTCGACATCTCGTTAAAGGTTCTAGCAAGATCACCAATTTCTCCAGAATCTCGCTGCGCGTCAATGCGGTAGGTCAGATCGCCAGAGCCAAATCGCTCGACCCCTTGTTTCATCCTCGTCAGGGAAGCGTTGGTGCTTCTGATCATAGCGAAGACCAATGCGAGGGTGATGACGATCGAACCGATAAAACCGACAATGGTGATTTGATCGGTCAGTGTGATGGTACGGTCGATCACATCGGCGCGTTGTACGGCGATGGATGATTGACGCTGATCTAATTCTTGCAATCGTTGCTGCGTATCGTTGTAAGACAGCGCCGACTCGATGTCTGGGCTGAGGTTGGCTTGGTTGTAGCCCTCATAAAAGCGCAACCACTCGTTCAGTAGCGCTGTCGCACTGTCATGCAAGCGCCGATAATAGTCTTCTAAGTCTGTCCCACCGTAGGCGCCCAGCTGTCTCAGACGGGTCGAGATGATGTCTAGGTCTGCCAGTGCTTGCGCAATCGCACTGTCGTCGAGCGGATCAACACTGGTTTCTCGAAGTGTGGCAAGTACCAACACTTGTTGGCGTTTGGTTTGGAGGTTTTGTTCGAGCTCGGCTGTCAATTGGGCTGCCGCGACCGCCTCTTGATAGGCGAGCGAGCTTTCATTGCGAGCAAAACTGCCCCAGAGAGAAGTGCCCACGTTGAGGCCAAATAATATCAGGATGGCACCTGAGAACAGGTAAAGGCGAACGCGCAGGCTGAGGCGCGGCCGCAGCTTGGTGATTGGGCTAGCGGTCCGCATCAAGGTGAGCCGCGATCTTAGTGAGTAGCGCTGGGAAATCTACCGGTTTGGTGGCGTAATCACAGCACCCAGCCTCGAGCGCGCGCGCCTTGTCTTCTTCCATGGCATGAGCGGTCAGCGCGATAATGGGCATTGCCTGCAAGTGTGGGTCTAATTGCGCTTCACGACTTGCTGTCCAGCCATCTTTGATCGGCAGATTCATGTCCATTAACACGACCTGGGGTGATGCTTGGCGCATTATCTCGAGCGCAGTTTCACCATCGCCAGCGGTGAGAATCTGATAGCCGGCGCGCTGTAGTCGACGCACCAGCATATCGCGATTGACTTCGTTATCTTCGACTAGCAGTAGGGTCACAGTGTTTTGTGTCATGACTGTAATCCCACTACCGGGTAAACCAAAATCGATTCTTCAATGCCTTTGGCGACCATCTCCCTCGGTTCTCCGAGTTCAAACAGTTGGTCGGGAAGTTGTTTTCGAGTCGCATCAGAGATGAGGATCTCATTGGGCATAGTGTGGGTCTCGATGCGCGATGCTACGTTCATGGCGTGGCCTACACAGCCATATTTCGCGCGCTGCTCAGAGCCAATATTACCTGCGATAACAGAGCCAGTATTGAGCGCGATGCGATGCTGCAATGCGGGTAGACCGGCAGCCTCATTGGCTTCATTGACGGCTTCCATCGCATCCCGCATGGTCAGCGCGCATCTAACGGCTCGTTCAGGATCGTTGTCGAGCCGATGCGGTGCACCAAAAACGGCAAGAATCGCATCCCCTAAAAACTCATCGATCGTTCCTTGGTGCGAAAAGATGATGTCGGTCATGTGTTCGAAATAACGGTTCAGTAAGGAGACCACTTGCGGCGGAGGAAGGTGTTCGGCCAAGCTCGTAAAACCGCAGATATCGGACATCATGATCGTCACTTCACGCAAATCGCCCCCCATCTCCAGACCTTCAGGGTTCTCCAGTAACTGCGCGACGATCTCGTCAGATAGGTAGCGTCCGAACGTACTGCGGATAAAACGCTCGTTACGTTCTAACTGAAGGCGGTAATCTTCTTCTCGATCGTGCCAGCGTTTGCGTTCAATCCCAGAGGTGATGCGGGCTTGCAACAAGACGGGGTTAAAGGGCTTTAAAAGGTAATCATCCGCGCCCGCTTGAATACAGGCGATGATTTGATCCATGTCCTGACGGCCACTGATCATGATGACAGGCGTCGCTCTGAGGGCGGGGTTTTCTTTCATTACCTTCAACACCTCGGCGCCGCCGATACCCGGCATCATGAGGTCGAGCAACACAACGTCAACGCCACGTGTTTCGAGTAGCTCCAATGCCTCTTCGCCTGATACAGCGGAGATAACCGTATGCCCGGCACGGGATAAGAGGCGACTGATGAGTTCTCGATTTTCTGGCATGTCATCCACTGCCAAGATCACGCCCGGCGCTTCCAACTTAGAGGCGCTCAAAGCGGACGCAGATAAATCGAGCGTGGCCTGTGAACTCTCCACTGCCGACAGCAGCGCCGGCAAGGCACTCTTCAGTGCGGGGTGAAGTAGCTCTATATCTTCGTAGAGCATCTCAGCATAACCACGGATCGCGCCGATCAGATTCAACAAGTCGTGACCGAAGTCTGCTGAGGGAGAGCTCAGTAATTGTTGCACTCGAGACACCGCATCTTGGAGCGCTTCAACATCGCCGTTCATAGGGCTTTCGATCGTCACGGTAGGGCGTTTGACTGCCTCGAGGAGTGGTGCGGCAGAAGCCAGAATACGACTGGCCCACTGCTCTGGTTGTTCTGTTGTTGTTTCCACGACGCCTGTCCCCGCCATAATGCTGATTGAGTATACCGTTGATGAAGTATACCGATGCAGACTGCTGCGTGAATTGCCTGTCACCTACGGGGATAGGCGATATGCATTTCATGGGTTAGTATCGCACTAACTTGGGGAGAGTAAGAGGCACAGGTGTTATGTTGGATCAAGTGGAAATTTTTCACGGTCTTGCTGACGAAGAGCTAAAAGCGTTAGAAAGCAGCAGCACTACACGAGCATTCCCCAAGAACACCGTGGTCATTCACGAAAATGACCCCGCCGACTCCTTGTTTGTGATTGAGTCGGGCAAGGTCAAAGTGTATTGCAGCGACAAAAATGGCAAAGAATTCATCATGAATACCTTGGGTCCAGGGGATTACTTCGGCGAGTTGGCGTTGCTAGATGACTCGACTCGATCGGCTTCTGTTCGCACGGTAGAGAAGTCAGAATTTCGCATCGTGATGAAGGAAGACTTCTCAGGGGTCTTGGCAGATCACCCCGGCATTGTGAAGCAACTCATCAGTAATCTGGCGGGACGCGTCCGAAAGCTGACGGCGGATGTTAAAAGCCTGGCGCTGCAAGATGTCTACGGTCGTGTCGCTAATGTGTTGATGGATCTTGCCGAAGAGCGCGGCGATGGCACGCTGTTCATCCCCGATAAGCTGACCCAACAAGATATTGCTGACCGGGTCGGTGCTTCGAGAGAGATGGTGGCCAGGATTCTCAAGGACCTGACGATCGGAGAGTACATCCGGTTTGAAGGCCGCCACATCATCATTAATACGCGATTACCCGCAAAATACTAAAGCGGTCTGTATCGGGCGCGTTATCAGTCCTGCGCGTGGCCGGTCACCTCAGCGGTTAGCTTCCCTTCTTTCAGGCGGATTGATACGTCATCCCCCAGTTGCCGGCTGTTTGCATTCCTGATGACATTCCCTTGCGCGTCGGTCACGATCGCGTAACCACGATTGAGCGTCTGCTCTGGCCCCAATGATTGCAGCAGCTTGTGTTGATATAGGGCCTGCGATTTGACGCTGTGCAGCTTTTGTTTGATCTGCAACCGTAAACGATGCTGTAGGCGAGCGTTTTCTCCGCGGTGACGCATGAGTTGTTGCTGGGGATGCTGCGCCCCCAATCGCGTTACTAACTGCTCTGCTTTGGCCTTGCGCGCGGTGATGTGCCGTTCAGTCGTCCGCTGCAGCGCACCGCTGAGCTGCAATAGTGTTTTCCGGTGTTGGATGAGTGCATAACCGGGATGACGAATCCGCTTTTTTAGGGTGCTGAACTGGTCGGTGATATCGGCGATCGAACGGCTCACCGCACGATCCAGTCTGCTTGAGAGCTGATCAAGTTGTTGTAGCCATTCATTTTGATCAATCGATACCAATTCGGCGGCAGCTGATGGTGTTGCGGCTCGGGTGTCTGCCACCAGATCAGCAATACTGAAGTCGATTTCATGGCCGACCGCCGATACCGTTGGTAGGCTCGTAGCAAAGAGTGCCCGGGCAACGACCTCTTCATTAAATGCCCAGAGGTCCTCCGGTGATCCGCCACCCCGTCCCACAATTAAAACATCGATGCGAATCTGACGGTCCCTCGCGAGCTGGTCGGCTTGGTTAATCGCCTCAGCGATGCGTTGTGCTGCGCCATCTCCTTGCACGGGAACTGGAAAAACATAGACCTGAGTGTGGGGGCTGCGTCGCTCGAGTATCGTGAGAACATCCTGCAAGGCAGCGCCGGTAGCAGAGGTCACTATGCCGACGTACTCTGCGTCGTGTGGGATAGATTGCTTGTGCTCGCTGGCGAACAAACCTTCTTC
>JABJAS010000059.1 GCA_018666055.1 Halieaceae bacterium
AAAGGTCACCTCGTCAATACCGGCCGCCTGAGCGATCTCGTCAATCATCGACTCCTTAGCAAACGCCGTGTAGGAGTGCCCTACCGCCCGCCAAAAAGTGAGCGGCAAACCGTGCTCTACGGTCATATGCGTCACACGGGTGTTGGGTTGGTCGTAGTCTTCAAACAAGCCCTCTGTGCTCGATTCGTCAGTGGAGAAATTTTCAAAGAACATCTCACTGGCACTGGCCACCCCTTCCACGAGAAAGTCAGCTAACCAGGGGTACAGAGCAGGCAATAGCGTGCGGAAAGTATTCGGCGATATATTGCCCCCCGCGCGAGCCGTATCCCAAGCGACCAATTGGCCGCTCTCATCGACCCCTGCCTTGATTCTCATCAGCGATGCGGGTCGGAAGGGCCCCTGCCGAATATCATCCTCTCGTGTCCATACCAGCTGAATCGGCTTGCCGGTTTGCTTGGCTACATCAGCGGCTTCGGCCAAGTGCGTGATGGTACCGCGACGGCCAAAACCGCCCCCGAGATACGTTTGATGAAAACGCACGTTCTCAGATGGGATGTCAGCCATCCGTGACACCAAGCCCGCCACCGCAAATGGGAATTGGATACCGGTCCATACATCTGCTTCTTCACCTTGGATGCGCACGACGGCGTTCATGGGCTCCATGGGAGAATGCGATAACAGAGGCGCCCAGTAATCTGCCTCTCGTACCGTACTCGCCGTGGCAAAGGCCGCCTGCACATCGCCCTCGTCAGGACCTTCAACACCGTCGCCAGCATCTAAGGCCGCGGCGTAGTCAGCGCGAAGCGTTGCCGTATCGACGCGACTGAGCGCTGTTTCCTCCCATTCGACTTGCACTTTTGATGCGGCCTGAGTGGCTTGCCAAAAACTCTCTGCCACCACCGCGACCCCGCTGGCCACGTCTAAAATATCGGTCACACCGGGCATTCCGCGCGCGGCAGCTGTGTCGGCTGTCAGCTTCTTTGCACCCGCCACAGGGGCTCGTACCACCACGGCATAGTGCAGATCGGGGATATCGATATCTAAACCAAACTCGGCAGTGCCGGTCGATTTAGAAATAGCGTCCACTCGCCGGCTTTCACGGCCGATGTACTGAAATTGATCCGCCGGCTTGAGCGCGGCATCCGCTGCGATGGTTAATCGCGATGCCGACTCGATAAAGTCACCATAGGGGTAACGCTGACCCGCGAGCACCACGTGACCATTATCGGTACTCAAATCGGCCAACTCGACACCTAAGTCACTGGCTGCGGCCTGCAGGATCAGCAGTCGCGTGTTGGCGCCTGCTTGTCGCATCGGCAAAAAGTGTGCTCTTGTCGAACTGCTACCACCGGTTCCCTGCATACCAAACAGCGGGTTGTTGTAGTCCTCATGAGCGCTCGCCAACCGGACATCCATATCGAGCGGATTCACATCCAGCTCTTCACCAAGCAAGGTCGCGAGTCCAGTGGTCACCCCTTGACCCATTTCGGCGCGTGCGGTGTAAAAGCGCACGGTGTTATCGGGCAAGATTTGCACAAACGCATTGGCGGTCCAGGCCCCTTCTGCTGCTGCAACGGGCAACGGCAAAGCGGTACTCGAGCAGCCGCTGAGACTGAACCCAACCACCAGACCCCCACCCGTCACCGCGGAGGATTGCAAAAAACGGCGCCGCGAGACATTAACCGACTTCATGCGGACTCTCCTGCCGGCGCCATCGCATCGTAAGCGAGAGCATTCTCACTCACAGATTGGATCGCGCGCTTGATTCTCGGGTAGCAACCACATCGACAAATATTGCCCGACATCGCCGCATCGATATCGGCACCGGTGGGGTTAGGGTTGGCATCTAGGAGCGCCGCGGCAGCCATAATCTGGCCCGATTGGCAGTAGCCACACTGCGGTACCGCATACTCATGCCAAGCCGCCTGCAGTGGGTGTAAATCATCCGGAGTACCCAACCCTTCGATCGTCGTGATCGACTTACCCGCTACTGCCGCAATCGGCGTGACGCAGGTTTTAATAGCGGCACCGTCGACATGCATGGTGCAGGCGCCACACAAGCCCGCACCACAACCAAACTTTGACCCCTTGAGTTTAAAGGCATCGCGGACCACCCATAACAGAGGGGTATTGGCATCGATATCGGTCGAT
>JABJAS010000060.1 GCA_018666055.1 Halieaceae bacterium
TTATCGAGATCCGCTAGCAACGAATGTGCAATTTTCGACATGCGAATCTCGGTGTAACGCATCGCCGCGGCAGAGTCGCCGTCGATTGATCCGAAGTTGCCCTGCCCATCGACCAGGGGGTAACGCAGTGAAAAGTCCTGCGCCATGCGCACAATCGTGTCGTAAACCGCAGAATCGCCATGGGGATGGTATTTACCGATGACATCGCCCACGACCCGCGCTGATTTCTTATACGCTTTATTCCAGTCGTTATTGAGCTCGTTCATCGCAAATAAAACGCGGCGGTGGACCGGCTTAAGGCCATCGCGGACATCGGGCAGTGCCCGCCCAACGATCACGCTCATGGCGTAATCCATATAGGATTGCTTCAGCTCATCTTCGATTTTGACCGGGATAATTTCCCGAGCCATTTCTTGCGTATTTTCTGCCATTCGGCCTACTCAATTGGGCGAAATAAGAGAGCCAAGACCGGCCCCCATCCGTAAGCGACAGTGTACCCAATAACAGGCCTCAGAGCGAATGTTAAGGGGCTGAGACCCGCCACTGAATCGCCACACATCGGGGTATACTTCTCCTAGGAAAAAGGAACTTCTATGTCCGACTTTGATACTGTTTTGCACCCCGACCATGTGGTGCCTATTATGCCGCGGCGTCAGGTACTCTCACACCACAGCGTTGCGCTTAAAGGAGGTCAAATCGGCGCGATTCTGCCTAG
Organism: Halieaceae bacterium; assembly: GCA_018666055.1. GTDB lineage: Bacteria > Pseudomonadota > Gammaproteobacteria > Pseudomonadales > Halieaceae > Luminiphilus. Next base: position 716 of record JABJAS010000060.1, read on the forward strand.
GGCTGAAGCGCTTCTGATCGATGCGGAGCACACGCCTTTACCGGGCTGCGCACTCATGCCGGGGCTCATCAATTTGCATTGCCACGCGGCCATGTCGCTACTGCGCGGTTATGCGGATGACTTATCGCTCATGACGTGGTTACAAGACTACATATGGCCCACCGAACGCCAATTTATCAGCCCAGATTTTGTCCGTGATGGCTCGGATCTTGCCCTCGCCGATTTACTGTTAGGGGGCACCACAACACTCGCTGATCAGTATTTCTTCCCCGAGGTAACGGCCGCATCGATTGACCGCGCAGGCTTGCGGGCGCTGCTTACCTTTCCGGTCATTGATGTCGAAACCGGTTGGGCACGAAACGCCGAGGAAGGCATTAATCGAGGGTTAGCGTTGCGCGATGATTATCGGGATCACGATCGCATTGATATTGGTTTTGGGCCGCACTCTACTTATATGGTGAAGGAGGAGACGCTGGCCAAGGTTGCCGTGCTAGCCGACGAACTTGAGGCCTCTGTCCAAATTCACTTACACGAGAGTCGCGACGAGGTGCTCAATGCAGTGGAGCGTACGGGCCTTCGTCCCATCGATTTGCTAGAGCGCCTCGGACTGTTAGGCCCACGAACACAGTGTGTGCACATGACAGCCCTAGGCGAGCAAGATATGGATACGGTCGCTAAATACGGTGCCCACGTGGTCCACTGCCCCCGCTCAAATCTGAAACTTGGCGTAGGGATCTGTCCCGTTCAAAGCCTGCTCGATCGCGGCATTAACGTCGCGCTGGGAACGGATGGCGCGGCCAGTGGTAACCGGCTCAGCATGCTGACAGAAATGCAAACCGCGTCATTGATTGGCAAAACTCAGCAGGGCGACCCCAAAGCGGTCGATGCTTGGACGGCCCTAGAAATGGCGACTTTGGCGGGCGCTCGGGCGCTGGGAAAGGAGAACACGCTTGGCAGTATAGAACCCGGCAAAGTCGCGGATCTTATCGCCATTAATGTCGCTACGTTATCACTCTCACCCAACCATAACCTCGCATCCAGTCTGGTGTATGCCACCAGTGGACAGGAGGTTTCCTGGAGCTGGGTTGCTGGCAAACCCCTCATGCAGGAAGGCCGTCTGCTAACACTCGACTACACTGACCTAATGACGCGAGCCGAGCGATGGTCTCAGCAACTCGGCGCCTTTCGCAAGACACTGGAGTCTTAGCCTTATGTCTACCCCTGAAAATGTTGATTACGACGAAATTGCTAAATTCGAAAAACTCGCCTCACGTTGGTGGGATCCCAATAGCGAATTCAAGCCATTGCATGACATCAACCCTTTGCGCGCCGGTTGGATTGATGAGCGAGCGAATGTGCGGGGCAAAACCTTACTGGATGTCGGTTGCGGCGGCGGCTTGCTGTGCGAAGCACTGGCGCACCGTGGCGCTTCTGTGACCGGCATCGATATGGGGGAGGCACCCTTATCCGTTGCGCGTTTACATCAGTTAGAGAGCGGCGTTGACGTCACTTATCAACTCAGCACTGCCGAGGCAATGGCCGAAGCGCACGAGGGAGACTTTGACGTGGTGACCTGCCTAGAAATGCTGGAACACGTGCCTGACCCCTCGACCGTCATCCAGGCCTGCGCGGATTTGTGTCGACCCGGTGGCGATTTATTTTTTTCGACGATTAATCGGAACCCAAAAGCTTTTCTATTTGCCATTGTGGGTGCGGAATATGTCCTAAACCTACTCCCAAAAGGCACTCACGAATACGCAAAGTTCATTAAACCCTCAGAATTAGCGCGTTGGATACGAGCAGCCGGATTGGATATGCAAGAGATGGTGGGTATGACCTACAATCCCATCACACAACACTATCGCCTTACTCCCGCAGATGTCTCGGTGAATTATCTCATTCGAGCCCGCAAACCGTGAGCGCTAATGTGCCACTCGCGGTGCTGTTTGACCTCGATGGCACCTTAATCGATACCGCGCCTGAATTCGTGGCGATTGGCTTGCAACTTAGGCGAGCAGCAGGCTTACCCGACATCGCACCTGAAGCCATCCGCAGCAGTGTGTCAGACGGCGCTGTTGGAATGGTTGCCACCGCACTGGATATGGCGACGACCGACCCCGCCTTCGAGCAATGGCGCCAGCGATTTCTAGATGACTACGAAAAGGGGCTGGGTCAACACAGCGAGCCCTATCCGGGCGTGTGCGCACTCGTATCAACGCTGGCCTCAGTCGGCATAAAATGGGGCGTCGTGACCAATAAACTGTCGCGCTTTGCGCACCCACTGATGGAAATAATGGCCTTTGATCCACCTGCTGATATCATCATCACACCGGATGATGTGAGCCACCCTAAACCCCATCCCGAATCACTCATACTCGCTTGCGATCGACTCAACTGCCCACCCGATCGCACCGTGTTCGTGGGTGATCACCTTCGCGACATTGAGGCCGGCAATGCGGCCGGCTGCGCCACGATCGCCGCCGCGTACGGTTATCTTGCCGAGGGGGAATCGGCAGCAGCGTGGGGAGCCAATGCCATTGCTGATAGCAGCCTGGCGCTATCCCAGCTGATTGAAAACCAACTGCAATGAGCTTTTTACCCCCTCAATGGCAACCCTCTGATACTGAACTGAAAGACAGAACCGTACTGATCACCGGAGCCGGTAATGGCATCGGTCGTGCTGTTGCGCTGGCCTGCGCGAAAGTCGGCGCCGAGGTACTCCTGTTGGGTCGCAATGAGGTTGGGCTTGAAGCCGTCTACGATGACATCCTGAGTGCAGGGGGCCGCGAAGCCGGCATCATTCCATTTGACTTGAATACCACTGACCCCGGTCGCTACGAAGCCCTGGCTGAGCAACTGACAGAGACGGGCATTACGTTAGATGGACTGGTTCATAATGCGAGTGTGCTGGGGGAGCGCCGGTTATTAGCACAGACCTCACCGGCAAGTTGGCAAGAAGTCATGCAGGTCAATGTCTCATCGACTTTTTTACTGACGCGCGCGCTGATGCCGTTGCTAACGCGTGCAGCGCCCTCCTCCATTATTCTGACCAGTTCTGGGGTCGGGCGCCGGGGTAAAGCCTATTGGGGCGCTTATGCAGTATCAAAATTTGCCACCGAGGGGTATATGCAGGTGCTGGCAGATGAGTTAAAAGCCACCAGCCAGATCCGAGTGAA
>JABJAS010000008.1 GCA_018666055.1 Halieaceae bacterium
TGCCCATCGGGGCCGCCCGCCACTGGCGCAATAACCGGAATGTAGTCACTCTCCCGCAGAACAGAGAGCAGATCCGTATCAATACTGGAGACTTCGCCCACCTGACCAATATCTGGCTGGCCGTTTGCTCCCCATTCTCCTGACAGTTTTCGCGCTTGGATCAGCTGGCCATCTTTTCCGGTCATACCGATAGCTCGCCCGCCATTTCGGTGAATGCTGTCTACAATTTCTTTGTTTACTGTGGCGCCGAGCACCATTTCCACAACGTTCATGGTTCGTTCATCGGTCACCCGCATACCATCAACGAACTCTGTTTCGATATTGAGCCGCTCCAGCAGCTGGCCAATCTGCGGCCCACCCCCGTGCACGATGACGGGGTTCATGCCAACCAGCTTCATCAAGACGACATCCCTCGCAAAACTCTCATGGAGTTCTGGGTCGGTCATGGCATTGCCACCAAACTTGATGACGAAGGTCTTTCCGGTGAAGCGTTGGATGTAAGGCAGCGATTCCGTCAGAATCCGCGCAAAATTACCCGCCTCGCCTTGGTTTAAGGACATGCTCTGAGCTCTCGTGCTGTCATGCAGCGGTGAGCATGATGCGGACGAATCGTAAACGCAATGTGAAGATGCCGCAGTTCATCAAACTCGCCTAGTTGAACTTAACTTGATGTCTGGTTTGTTGCCACGAGGTGATCAGCAATCAGGTTAACAATGCTTTCAGCAATTACCTGCTTTGTCGCCAAGGGCAAATAATGCGTTTTGTCCTCACCAATCAGGTGTACCGCGTTTTGGTCTGAGCCAAAGGTGGTGTCGGGGTCGCTGACGTCATTCGCAACGATATAGTCCAGCCCTTTTCGGGCTCGTTTTTCCTGTGCATGAGCGATGACGTCATTGGTCTCCGCCGCGAAGCCGATGATGAGGGTGGGCCGTTGTGACAGTTTTGCCACCGCAGCAATGATGTCGGGGTTCTGCACGAGCGTGATGACCCGGTCTTGCCCCTCTGCTTTTTTCAGCTTTTCTGGTGCGACCGATTCGGGCCGATAATCAGACACTGCCGCCGCACCGATAAAAATGTCGGCGTCCGGTGCACAGTGCACGGTGGCGTCATGCATTTCGAGTGCGCTGGTAACGGGCAGCACCGTGACCCGGCTGGGAGGCGCCAAGGAGACAGGACCTGTGATCAAGGTCACAGCAGCACCGGCGTCAGCACAGGCGCGAGCCAACGCATAACCCATTTTCCCCGAGCTGTGATTACTGAGATAACGTACAGGGTCGATTGCCTCAACCGTAGGTCCTGCAGTAATCACCACTCGCTTGCCGTCCAATAAGCGCGATTCAAATTGTTCGGCTAGCGCATTTGCAATCTCGTCTGGCTCAAGAAGACGACCAGGACCCACGTCACCGCAGGCCTGCTCCCCCGCATCCGGGCCAATGATCTGAATGCCCCGACCGACGAGTTGCTCGAGGTTGCTTTGGGTCGCTTCGTTAGCCCACATTTGCTGGTTCATTGCCGGTGCCACCGCGACTGGCGCTGGTGTGGCCAGCGCCACCGTGGTCAGCAAGTCGTCTGCTCTACCCTGGGCGAGCCTCGCAATGACGTCTGCGGTCCCGGGGGCGATCACCACCAGATCAGCCCAGCGAGCCAGTTCAATGTGGCCCATACCGGCTTCGGCCGTTTCATCCAGCAATTCGCTATGAGTCGGTTCGCCAGACAGGGCTTGCAGCGTCAGCGGCGTGATAAATTCCTTAGCGCCCCGCGACAGGATGACCCGCACAACGGCACCCTGTTTTTTGAGTAGGCGCACAAGCTCAGCGCCTTTATAAGCCGCGATACCCCCACTGATGGCCACTATAACGTGCCGCTGGTGCAACAGGCCCATCGGTTCCACCTCGTTACTGACGTGCCAGCACACTAGCATTTGCAGGGGTTTTTGCACACTTCAGCGGCCTCGGTCTGCAGATAGCTTGCACCGCCAATGGCCCTCTGGTATAAAACGCGCCCTTTTGTTTATCTTCACGGGTAGTCTCATGTCACGTGTCTGTCAGGTTACGGGTAAGCGTCCCGCAACCGGAAACAACGTTTCCCACGCAAAGAACCGCACCAAGCGTCGGTTCCTGCCAAATTTACACAACCACCGTTTCTGGGTGGAAAGTGAGAACCGTTTCGTCTCGTTGCGGCTCACATCTAAAGGAATGCGCATTATCGACAAGCGCGGTATTGATGTTGTGTTGGCAGAGTTGCGCGCCCGCGGCGAGAAGGTTTGAGGATTTAAACATGCGTGAAAAGATTCGAATGAATTCAACGGCTGGTACGGGACACTTCTATACGACCGACAAGAACAAGCGCACCATGCCGGATAAGCTAGAAATGAAAAAGTATGATCCAGTCGCGCGCAAGCACGTGATCTACAAAGAAGCGAAAATTAAGTAAGTGCCATGCACGGCCTAACATTCGAAACCCCGGCACTTGGCCGGGGTTTTTGTTTAGGTGTCAGGTTTTTATGAACCTCGTCGCCGACACGCTTCTAGCCAGCGAGGGGCGCCATCCGCGCCGCCCAAACGGAATATGCCGGAACTACCAGAGGTAGAGACCACCTGTCGGGGTATTGCTCCCCACATCACGTCGCGGGTGATTGCCCAAGTCATTGTGCGCGAGCCAAGGTTACGCTGGCCGGTGCCACCCAGGCTGAACCAGCTTTTGGCGGGGGCGCAGTTCATTGGCGTTAACAGGCGGGCAAAATATCTTCTGCTTGAAACCAATCGGGGCACGTTGATGGTCCACCTGGGTATGTCGGGTAGCTTGCGGCTGATGTTGGCTGATACGCCGCCGATGTTCCACGATCACATCGATATTGTGCTCGACAACGAATGGTGTCTGCGCTATCACGATCCGCGGCGTTTTGGCAGCTTCCACTGGTTACAAGGTGCGTCCCATCCCCTCTTGGACTCATTGGGGCCTGAGCCACTCACTGACGCGTTCAGCGGCAACTATTTATACCAACTCTCTCGCAAGCGGCATGTGCCGATCAAACAGTTCGTCATGAATGGCAAAGTGGTTGTGGGCGTCGGCAATATCTATGCTAACGAAGCCTTATTTATGGCGGGCATTCACCCCGCGCGGGCGGCAAGTCGCATTGCGGCGGCACGGTACGACGTGCTTGCGACCACGATTAAGCGAGTACTAGGAGAGGCCATTGAGCTTGGAGGTACCACGCTAAGAGACTTTGTCGGCGGAGATGGAGCGCCGGGTTATTTCGCGCAACAGCTCCGTGTTTATGGCCGAGGGGGACAGCCTTGCCGAGCGTGTGGCGCACCGCTGCGAGACTTACGTCAAGGTGGCAGAGCCACGGTGTTTTGCGTTAAGTGCCAGCGTTAATCTCGCGGTTGCTGAATACTACCGAGTGACGCTGGGAGAGATTGTTATTGCTGGATGCGCCTGAGCGCCTCGGCGACGTTAGTCGGAACGAAGCGACTGACCTCTCCGCCTAATGTGGCGATTTCTCGAACCAGTGACGACGAGATGTAGGCGAGCTCTGCACTGGGCGTGAGAAAGACACTTTCAAATGACGGACTCATTGCGCGATTCATGTTGGCAAGTTGAAATTCATATTCAAAGTCAGCGACAGCGCGAAGGCCACGCAACACACAACGGGAATCGTGTTGGCGTACGAAGTCGATCAGCAGTCCGTTAAAGGGGACGACTTCAACCGCGTTCACGTGCTCCAATGCGGTCTGGGCTAGCTCGACTCGCGCCTCGAGCGAAAATAAAGGCGTTTTCTTTTCACTGGTTGCCACTGCTACGACCACGCGTTCAAACAGTTTGGCGGCGCGTTCGACGAGATCGACGTGGCCGTTGGTTATGGGATCGAAAGTACCTGGGTACACCACGGTATGGGTTAGCACAGGACGCTCCTATTATGCTGAATCGCCAGCCTACACAACTCTAGAGAGGCGAACAAACGCCGAGCATCTTATGCCGACCGAAATCTCAGAAGACGGAAGCACACGTCACCCGCCGTCTTTTCTCGGTAGATCTCATAGTGCTGCTCGGGGACTGTTTCGGGTGCCGAGCGCCGCGTTTCAAAGTACACCAGGCCGTCTTGTCGAAGGCACTGTGAGGCGGCAAGGCAGCTGAGGAGGCGATTGCCCAGACCCGCCTCAAAGGGAGGGTCGACAAAGACAATGTCCCATCGCGCGTCCCCGTTAACCACAGTGTCTGCTTCGCATGTGCGTAGCGTCGCCCGATCAGCGGCACCCAATGAGCAGAGGTTTTGTTCAATGGCATCAATGGCCTGCTGATCAGTATCCACGAAGTCGCAGCGCTGAGCGCCGCGGGATAGCGCCTCGATACCCAGAGCGCCTGATCCGGCGCATAAGTCGAGGCATTGGGCGTCCCTCACCATAGGGGCGAGCCAGTTGAACAAAGTTTCTCGGACTCGATCAGTGGTGGGCCTAAGGCTTCTTTTACTCGGGAAGCTGAGCTTGCGCCCGCGCCAATCCCCACCGATGACACGAAGTTGTGGTTGACCCAGTGGGCGGTCACGTTGACTCATGCTGGCACCTCATTATTGGAATGCTAGACTATCTCTGCGGCAGTATCGAGAGCGTCTCCACTGCCTAGCCAGGCCCTCCCAAGTGAGAAAGATAAATCATGAAGCTATTCAAACGTCGCGCCAAGACTGAGTCTGGGTCTCAACCCAAGGATCAGGAAGTCGTGGTGGACGAGCAGCCCTCGGAGGCTGCCGCAGTGCTTGCAGTGCCGCAGGATGGCTTAGCAGCGAGCGACTCCTCGGTTGCGGCGGATGATCGCGGCGTGCTGCCTGCCAAGTCTGCAGAGCCCGGCATGTTTGAGCGGTTACGAGCTGGGTTAGGCCGCAGTCGGAGCCAGCTATCAGAGGGTTTGGCCAGTCTCGTTTTGGGGAAAAAGCAGCTTGATCCGGCTTTGTTGGAGGCGCTTGAAGAGCAGTTGATTATGGCTGACCTGGGCCTTGAGACTTCAGCGCGCGTGCTTGAGCTATTGCGTCAGCGTCTTGATCGGAAATCGCTGTCTGCCTCGGAAACGGTGATGACGGCATTAAAAGCGACCCTGGTGGAATTGCTGATTGATCAAGAGCTGCCGTTGAAAACAGAGGGCCATCGTCCTTTTGTGATCCTCGTTGTGGGGGTCAACGGTGCGGGGAAAACAACAACCATTGGCAAGCTGGCTCATCGATATCAGCAGGAGGGCCGCAGTGTCATGCTGGCTGCGGGTGATACTTTTCGAGCCGCCGCGGTTGAGCAGCTCGAGGCTTGGGGTCAGCGACACGATGTCCCGGTAGTTGCGCAGCACACAGGTGCCGATAGCGCATCGGTGCTCTACGATGCACTTCAAGCGGCCACCGCAAGAGGCGTCGATGTTTTGATCGCGGATACGGCGGGCCGCTTACAGAATAAATCTCATCTTATGGATGAGTTGGCCAAAGTGGTCAGGGTCATGCGCAAGCAAAACTCTGCGGTGCCACACGAAACACTTTTAGTGCTGGATGCGGGAACGGGTCAGAATGCAGTTTCGCAGGCGCTAGAATTCGATCAGAAAATTGGCATTACGGGGGTCGCTGTGACAAAGCTGGATGGCACTGCCAGAGGTGGCGTGCTGTTTGCGATCGCGAACAAACTGAAGCGACCGATCCGCTTTATCGGCATCGGCGAGAAGGCGGAGGATTTGCGGGACTTTTCGGCTCAAGATTTCGTTGATGGATTGCTAGATGACCAATAGTGGGCAGTGCTGATGATTGAATTCGACCGCGTTAGCCGTCGGTTTGGGCAACAGGATGCACTGCGGAATCTGAATTTACAGATCGATAACGGTGAAATGGCGTTGTTGACCGGCCACTCTGGGGCTGGCAAAAGTACGTTATTGCGCCTTTTGTTACTACTGGATAGGCCCACTGGCGGTCAGATTCTTGTCGATGGGCAATCTACCCAACAGATTCAGGGGAATGCGGTAGGGCATTATCGGCGTCGGTTTGGTGTGGTATTTCAAGAACACCGACTTCTATTCGACCGCAACGTTCGTGACAATATTTCCTTACCGCTTGAAATTGCAGGATTTTCTCCCAAAGACGCGAATCGAAGAGTGCGAGCGGCGCTAGATAAGGTGGGCCTGTTATCGAAAGAGCGAGCGGATCCAAATGGGCTTTCCGGCGGGGAGCAACAGCGGGTAGCGATTGCGCGCGCGGTGGTGGCGCGGCCAGAGTTTTTGATTGCAGATGAGCCCACGGGGAACCTCGATCCAGCGCTCTCAGCAGAAATCATGGCGTTGTTTGAAGCCTTTAACCAAGTGGGTGTCACCGTATTGGTGGCGACGCATGATGCGTCACTGATTGCGCGATCAGACCATCGTTTGATGACGCTTGCAGCGGGACAATTCATTCAGGCCGAGGCAGCGTGACGCGGGCCCAAAAGCGAGACCAGGCGCGCTCGGCCCCCTGGGCGGCTTGGCGTGCACAGCATCGTGCTGCCGCTAACAATAGTTGGCAAAAATTAGCTGTGCAGCCCGTCGTGACGGGGGTCACGTGGTTGGTGATTGCCATTTCATTGGCATTACCTAGCACACTGCTGCTTACCCTAGACAACCTGAGTGCCGTTACGGGGGGGGTTGATCGACCGCCCCAACTATCGGTGTTATTAACCGGTGAGAGTGAGTTTCCGGTGGCTGAAGAATTACAGCGGACCTTGAACGCCTGGCCGGAGATTGATGATGTTGTGTTGCTGGATCGAGAGCGGGCCCTGTCTCAGTTCATTCAGCAAACCGATTTGGCGGCAGTGGTGAGGTCACTGGCACGCAACCCGCTACCCCATACCTTAATTGTGATCCCGATGTCTGCCACGTCAGAGGTCGCGATGACTGAGTTGGGTCAGCGCGTGCAGACGCTGTCGGGTATTGATCGAGTGATCGTGGATACGCGCTGGGTCTCGCGCTTAGAGACCGCTCTGCAGGCGGGATGGCGTTGGGTAGTGGCGTTAGGCACGGTGATGCTGATGGGAGCGGTATTGGTGTTGGGTAACACCTTGCGATTGGCGATCGAAGCTCGCAAAGACGAGATCTTGGTGGTGCATCTTATTGGTGGTTCACCGGCATTTGCGCGAAGGCCGTTTTTATACCTAGGCCTGTGGTACGGCGTGGGCGGGGGCCTTGTTGCTGCGTTATTGCTAATGATGATGACGTGGTGGATGGCAGGACCGGTGAACACGCTTTTTTTGTTGTACGAGAGCCCCTTAAGAATGCGCGCACCGGGCGCGTTTTACCCGGTGAGCCTGATAGTGCTGGGTGGATCCCTCGGATTATTGAGTGCTCGGCTGGCCGCAGAGCGTTATTTTCGGCAGTTGGTGTCTCAGGCCGCTTCGTAAAATCGGTAATTTTTTGGGTTTAGCACTCTCGGGGTGAGAGTGCTAAAATGTGCCCGTGAGCCTATAGGAGGCTGGGAAATGACTGAGACAAAGCGAGCACTAGCCGTGCCCAACAGCGCCGTACTGAATATGGCGCCAGGCGCCAATTTGTCAGCGTACGTGCAGGCCGTCAGTGGCATTGCACTGCTGTCTCCAGAGCGCGAGAAAGAATTGGCTGAGCGTCTTTTTTATGATGAATCCGTTGACTCTGCGCGAGAGTTAGTACTCGCTCACTTGCGTTTTGTGGTGCACATCGCGCGTAGTTATTCTGGTTATGGTCTTGCCGAGGCGGATCTGATTCAGGAAGGTAACGTTGGCCTGATGAAAGCGGTCAAGCGTTTTGATCCGACCAAAGGCGTGCGGCTCGTATCCTTCGCGGTACACTGGATTAAAGCAGAGATGCATGAGTATATTTTGCGTAACTGGCGCATCGTCAAGGTGGCAACGACCAAGGCCCAGCGTAAGTTATTTTTCAATCTGCGCAGTCAGAAAAAAACGCTTGATTGGCTTTCTGCCGAGGAAACGCGGGCGATTGCGGCTGATCTAGGCGTCGATGTGACTGAAGTCACGCGCATGGAAGGCCGTCTAACCAGTCGCGATGTGGCATTTGATGCGCCGACGGACAGTGATGATGAGGATACGTGGCAGGCCCCGCAACACTTTCTAAAAGATGAGCAAGCGGATCCCGGTCAGCTCGTCGAGGCCGCGGAGTTTGCTGAGGACGGTGCCGCCCGGCTTCATGTGGCGCTGACGGATCTCGATGGCCGTAGTCGAGACATCTTGGAGCGACGCTGGTTGGTCGACGACAAGGCGACACTGCATGAGTTGGCAGCCGAATATGACGTATCAGCGGAGCGGATTCGGCAGCTGGAAGCCAATGCATTGAAGAAACTGCGCACCGCACTGGTCGCGTAAGTTCTTCACTCAGTCCGCCTCTCGTGGTATCCCCAGAGCGCTTAGTCGCGAATCGGATTCGCAGTTTTGTGATGCGTGCTGGGCGCATGACGCCAAGTCAGCAGCGCGGTTGGGAAGAGGGCTTTCCCCAATTGGGTCTTGCGGTGGATGCCGGATTACTGGATTGGGATACGACCTTTGGTTTTGCCGGCAGACGGGTGGTCGAAGTGGGTTTTGGTATGGGAGATAGTCTCCTGCAAATGGCCGAGGCCGAGGCCACCTCACAATTCCTTGGTATTGAGGTCCACCGCCCAGGTGTGGGCCGCCTTTTGGCGCAGACGCTGACGGCGAAAGTCGATAATCTGCGTGTTTACGCGGAAGATGCGGTTGACGTGTTAACGCGCTGCTTAGCGCCTGACTCGGTTGACGCATTCCACGTATTTTTCCCCGATCCCTGGCATAAAAAAAAGCATCACAAGCGCCGGTTGATTCAAACTGACCTGGTAAGCCAGCTATCAGAGCGACTTCGTCCGGGCGGTTACGTGCATCTTGCAACGGACTGGGAGCCCTATGTTGAGCATATGTTCGACGTGCTGGAGGCTGAGCCTACTTTGCTCAACACTCATGGTCCTCGCGTGGCGGTCTCAAGACCTGACTATCGTCCCTTAACGAAATTTGAGGCCCGCGGGGAGCGCTTGGGACATGGCGTATGGGATCTGATGTATCACCGCCAATGACTGGCGGCAATCATCGCACCGCATCCACGCTATAAAAATGACGCCACCACGCTGTCAAGAAATTGATAGCCTAGCGGCGTCGCTTTGAGGGACCCTCCGTCTAAGTGCTCTATCCAACCTCGAGACTGGGCCTGCTCTGCTGCTCGCTCGAGCTGCATTAGAGGCAGGCCGGTGCGTTGGGTGAAGTCACCGACGGGTGACCCCGATTTAAGCCGCAACGCATTCATCACGTACTCCACCACCCGTTCTTGCTGGCTGACGGTCTTGCCGCGTGGCGCGGGCATCGATCCGTTTGTGATCAACCCCAAGTAATCGGCGGGGCTGCGCGTCCGTTGGGTCCGTATAATCTGGCCATCTTCCCGTGATAGCTTACCGTGGGCGCCGGCACCGAGTCCCACATAATCCCCAAATCCCCAATAATTGAGATTGTGCCGACTCTCATAGCCCGGACGACAATAAGCCGACACCTCATATTGGTGGTAGCCGGCATGACTCAGTAGTTGCTCTCCGGTTGATTGAATCGATTCCAGCATTGTTTCGCTGGGCAGCATCGGTTGGGACGTCCAGAATCGTGTATTGCGCTCAATCGTCAGCTGATACCACGAAATATGACCGGCACTCAGCTCAAGCGCCTCCATAAGATCAGCCGCTGCAGTGTCGGCTGTCTGCTCTGGTAAGCCATGCATCAGATCAATATTCCAGTTTTGGAAACCCGCTGTGCTCACCAGATGGAGCGCTTGGCGGGCGTCATCACCCGAATGAATGCGGCCGAGTCGACTTAATGCAGCCTCGTTAAAACTCTGCACGCCGATACTGAGTCGGGTGACGCCTGCTTCCCGATACGCTTGGTAGCGGCCCCGCTCAGCACTCCCGGGATTACTCTCTAAAGTGATCTCAGCGCCGGGGGCAAAGGGAATGCGCGCTGCTAGTCCGGAAAGCAGGCGTTGTATCCACTCGCCAGAGAATAAACTGGGTGTGCCGCCACCGATAAAAATCGATTCGACAAGGCGCCCGTCAATCCCTGATAACTGACTATCGAGGTCTTGCAGCAATGCGTTGACATAAGGCTTTTGCAACTCAGGTGTAAACCCTTCGTGGCTATTAAAGTCGCAGTAAGGACACTTTTGCGTGCACCAGGGCAGGTGCACGTAGAGAGACAGTGGAATTGCGGCGGGTGTGATCAATCGTCTGCTAGCGCCAGTAGGGTGCTAATGGCTTTGGCGCGATGACTTATGCGGTTTTTTTCAGCGGGTGAGAGTTCAGCTGCGTGTAGGGAGCCTCCCTCGGGAATAAAGATAGGGTCGTAACCAAAGCCGCCCTCACCCCGAGGTGCGTCGGCGATGCGTCCGTACCAGCGGCCTTCCGCAATGAGTGGAGTGGGGTCTTGTGCATCTCGTAAGAGCACGACCACTGCGATATAAAATGCCTGACGATGCGCGCCCTGTAACGTCGTCATGTTGTTAAGCAATAACGTATTGTTGTCCTCATAACCGGAGCCTGAATAGCGCGCAGATCGCAGACCTGGCGCGCCACCTAGTGCCGGTACTACCAGCCCCGAGTCGTCGGCTAATGCCGCGTGACCTGTGGCCAGGCAGGCATGTCTTGCCTTAATGAGTGCATTTTCGACAAAGGTACTGCCGGTTTCTTCGGCTTCCGTCACGGCAAAATCGGCCTGTGGTTTTACCCGCCAGTGAGGGCCGAGTACCTGCTGGAACTCCTCAATCTTGCCGGCGTTATGGCTGGCAATAATGAGCAAGGGCGATGTTTCAACGACCATAAATCATTCCTGGCGCCACAGCTGCACTTTCATGGTGTGCTCATAAACGGTGTCGGTGCCCTCGGGCTGAAACTCAAATTCAAAGAATCGATATTCGCGGTTCAAAAATTCGAACGGCACAATGTAATAGGTGGCGCGACCCTCCCGAATTTCTTTGACGCGCAGCGCGCCGCCAGTAATCAAATCCCAGGTCCTGCCCTCAATCTTCATCGGTCGGCCTGCAATCTCGCCCGATGTGGTATCGCGGACCGATAGCGTCAAAATAGCCTTATCCGCACCACGGGTAATCCCATATTCTGATGCAATATCAGGGGTGAGAAAGGTGGTATAGACAATACTGTGATGTAATTCGAACGGTCCGTATTGCGTGGACTGTTGAGCGCTACTCGTCAGCGGGACGGCACTCAGGGCGCCGGCGAGGATTAGCGCGCTGAGCGGCGTATTCGGTAAACGGCACTGCTGGCAAATAAGTTGGGCCACCATTTCCCAAGCCATTTTTGTGCGGCACCAGCAACTGTTGCCCGCTCTATAATATCGATACGCAAATCTGAACACAGTGCTTCAAAATCCTTGACCGTACAAAAGTGAATGTTAGGGGTGTCATACCAACTCCGAGGCATTGCCTTAGAGACAGGCATGTGACCGGTTAACCCAAGGTGGGTTCGGCAGCGCCAGTGCCCAAAATTAGGAAAAGAGACGATCGCTTCTTCACCAATATGTACCATACGCTCTAAGGCTAGGTGCGGATGCGTCAGCTCTTGCAGCGCGTGGGTGAGTATCACCACATCAAAACGGTAGGGAGTGAAGCAGTTTAAGCCCTCGTTGATGTCTTCCTGAATGACGTCGAGACCTTTGCTCACCGCTGAAACGAGGTTGTCAGGATCAATATCGACCCCGACGCCTATAGCGCCACGCTCTTCGCAAAGGCGCTTTAAAAAAGCGCCATCACCGCACCCTAGGTCGAGTACCTTGCTGCCCTGTGGGACCCAACCTAACACCGTATTCAGATCGAGACGATTCATGCTGGACCGACCCGTTGCATCCACTGTGTTAGCAGCGCCTCATAGGTTTTGTTGGGCAGTAGGAAACCATCGTGGCCATTGTCTGTTTCTATGTTGGCGTAGGTCACGGGTTTACCCGCAGCCATTAAGGCATCGCGGATTTCAATGGAGCGGTGAGGGGGGAAGCGCCAGTCTGAACTGAAAGACAACACTAGAAAGTCGGCGTGTGCTTTGTCGAGGGCAGCCTTTAAGTCACCATCATCGCTAACAGCTAAGTCAAACAGATCCAACGCTCGTGTCATCAGCACATAGGTATTCGCATCAAACTGCGTTGAAAATCGGGTGCCTTGATGTCGTAGATAGCTTTCTACTTGGAACACCCACTCGCTCTCTGCTTCAGGCGTAAAGCTCCCCTCTCTAAGCTCTCGGCCAAAGCGGTCGCTCATCCCATCGGCAGACATATAGGTGAGGTGGCCGACCATGCGGGCAAGCGCCACGCCTCGACTCGGCAGCGTATCGCGGCTCAGGTAGTCGCCGTCGCACCAATCGGGGTCGGATAAGATGGCATGTCTGGCAATTTCATTGAACGCAATATTTTGAGCGGTGAGCTTGGGTGCTGCGGCGAGCGCCACACAATGCTCAACCCATTCCGGATAATCAATGGCCCACTGCAGTGCTTGCATGCCACCGAGGCTGCCACCGATTACCGCTGCCCAGCGCGATATGCCCAAATATTCTGCCAGCAGTTTTTGGCTGCGAACCCAATCTTGTACCTGGGGCTGGGGAAACTTGGCGCCCCAGGGTTTGCCCGTTTCGGGGTTTAGGGTATTAGGCCCTGTGGACCCGTCACACCCGCCTATATTATTGGAGCACACGACGAATAAGCGTCGTGTGTCGATGGGCTTGCCGGGACCAATGGCAAGATCCCACCATCCTGGACGTTCATCGTCGCCAGGATAAAAGCCCGCCGCATGGTGCGTGCCAGACAGCGCATGGCAAATGAGCACTGCATTGTCGCCCGCGGCATTGAGTTCCCCATAGGTTTCGTAGACCAACTCATGCTCAGCCAGCACCGACCCGTTTGCGAGCTGAAAAGCGGTCTCGAACCGGGCACGGCAGGGGCTGACCAGCCCGACACTATTGTGTGTGCCACTATTTGACATCGTTCACAGTCCGACGACCAAGTTAGGCGGAAGTGATAGCGCTACTGCCGCGTGTCGCAAGCCGATTTGTACGATGTTGATGGTGACGAAGAGCAAAATCGGTGAAAAGTCGATGCCCCCCATATTGGGCAGCAATGCGCGAAAGGGGGTCATGATGGGTTCAGCAATCTGACCGATCAGCTCGATGGCGGGATGCCGGCTGCCCGCCGCAACCCAGCTGACGATGATCATGGCGATGAGTACAAAAAAGGTCAGATTGGTGAGTAATCCGAGCACACCAATAATGCCCCAGCCCACTAATGTGAGTGGATTAGGCACACTCCACTGCTCTCCGATCACCCAGGCGATGCCCAGTAAAATTAAGACCTGAATCAAAACTGCCATCACTAAGACAGCCCAATCAATGCGTCCTTTCGCCGGCAGCATGCCGCGCAGTGGCAACAGTAACGGATTGGTGAGTTTGACGATGAGTTGAGAAATGGGATTGTAAAAATTGGCTCGCGAGGCGTGCAGCATGCCCCGTAATACGATCAGCGTCAGTAACAAAGCCCCCAGATTCTGGATCAGATAAAGCGCCATTTCGGTCCCCGCGGTCATATCAGCCAAACTCCTCGCCCAGCGTTCTTGCTCGTTCAGCGCAGGCTTGAACGGCATGAGTGATTATCTCGTCGAATTGATGAGACTGTAAGGCTAATAGTGCCTGTTCTGTCGTGCCTCCCGGGCTCGTGACGTTTTCCCTCAGCGTTGAGATGGGCAGTTCGGAGCGCCCAGCCAGCTCAGCCGCACCGATAGCGGTTTGCAGCGTTAAGGCCACCGCCGTTTTCTGATCGAGTCCCAGATCAATACCGGCTGCAATAATGGCCTCTATGAGCGCAAAGAAGTAGGCAGGTCCGCTGCCAGAGACGGCGGTCACGGCGTCTAGTAGCGCTTCTGAGGACACCCAAATGGTCATGCCGACGGCGTTAGTCACTTGCTCAGCCAAGGCGCGCTGTGCGTCGCTGGCTTGTGCTGTTGCGAACAGCCCACTGGCCCCCTTGCCTATCATGGCAGGTGTATTGGGCATGCAGCGAATAACCGGAACAGAGGGATCGACAGCGGCCTGTAGGGAGGCAATCGGAATGCCCGCTGCAATTGACAGAATGGCGGTATTGGGCCCAATCTGGTCCCGTATCGCCACCAAGGCGTCAGGGGCGACCTGCGGTTTGACCGCCACTACCACCAGATCCGCATCGATAAAAATGTGCTGAGGCGAGGTGTCGAGCTGCGACAAACCGAGAGATCGGAGCCGTGATAACGCGGCTTCGCTAGGGTCACTGGCGCGCAATTGTGAGGGCGAGAAGCCACTAGCTAAGAGGCCATTGATCATGGCGGTGGCCATATTGCCCGCGCCTAGGAATGCAATTTGAGGCGACATAAGATCAGGAGTATCCGTGAAGAACGACTTTAATTATACCGCGCGCCAAAAATATCTGTGCCGACTCTGACTAGGTCCGATCCTTCGGCAATGGCGGCCTCTAAATCGCTGGACATTCCCATCGATAATATCGCCAGCTTTGGGTTATGGCCGACAAGGCTTTGTTGAAGGGCGCGCAACTGACGAAAAGGTACCCGCTGGGCAGCGGGCTGGGCGCTGGGCGCCGGAATGGTCATGAGGCCCCCCAGTTGTAGATTAGGGAGCGCCTCTACTGCATCGATCAACGTTTTGAGTGCGTCGGGCTGTACCCCCGACTTGCTCGCTTCGTCAGATGTTTTAACTTGGAGCAGTACTTTTAACGGCCCTTTTTCAGGGGGGCGTTGATCGCTGAGACGTTGGGCAATCTTGAGCCGATCTAGGCTATGCACCCAGTCACTAAACTCGGCAATCAACCCCGTTTTATTGCTCTGAATCGGCCCAATAAAGTGCCACGACAAGCCCAAGTCAGATAGCTGAGTCGCTTTTTCGGCCATTTCTTGTGCGTAGTTCTCGCCAAAATCAGTGAGCCCCGCTTGGTGCGCCCAGCGGATGAGTTCAGATGATTTTTTTTTGCTGACAGCCAACAGCGAGACCGCCCCGGGGGGCCTGCCTGCCGCGTGTTCTGCCGCGCGAATACGACGGCTGATTTCTGATATATTGTGACGTAAGTCTGTCGGTGTCATGCCAGCATCATAAGGAAATTGATGCGCCATGTGTTAGTCCGACGCTATCGGAGACTATGATATGGATATCACAGAATTACTCGCGTTTGGCGTACAACAGGGTGCCTCGGATCTGCATCTTTCAGCAGGGCTTCCGCCCATGATCCGTGTAGACGGTGACATTAGGCGGGTCAACTTACCGCCGCAAACACCGACTGAAGTCCAAGCCTTAATCTACGACATCATGAATGATCGCCAGCGGAACGAGTTTGAGGAGCGTCTCGAAACGGATTTTTCTTTTGAGCTCCCCGATGTGGCGCGTTTTCGTGTCAATGCCTTTGTCCAAAATCGCGGTGCCGGTGCAGTATTTCGCGCGATCCCGTCGGAAGTATTAACGATGGAGACGCTGGGGATGGGGCAGACGTTCCGCGATATTTC
Source organism: Halieaceae bacterium (assembly GCA_018666055.1). Classification (GTDB taxonomy): domain Bacteria; phylum Pseudomonadota; class Gammaproteobacteria; order Pseudomonadales; family Halieaceae; genus Luminiphilus. The sequence continues at coordinate 15,556 of JABJAS010000008.1, forward strand.
CATGCTACCAAGAGGCTTAGTCTTGGTAACTGGGCCGACAGGCTCTGGAAAATCCACCACGCTTGCAGCCATGATCGATTATGTTAATGCAAACCGTTATGACCACATTCTCACGATTGAGGATCCGATTGAGTTCGTTCACGAAAGCAAACGCTCGCTCATTAATCAGCGCGAAGTGCATCGTGATACGTTGGGCTTCTCTGAAGCACTGCGTTCCGCATTGCGTGAAGATCCCGATATTATTCTGGTGGGCGAACTGCGAGATCTAGAGACGATCCGGTTGGCGCTGACGGCCGCTGAGACTGGCCATTTGGTTTTTGGCACACTGCACACTACCTCGGCCGCAAAGACGATTGATCGTATTGTCGATGTCTTCCCTGGAGAAGAAAAAGCCATGGTGCGCTCGATGTTGTCAGAATCCTTGCAAGCGGTGATTTCTCAAACTTTGCTCAAGCGCAGTCAAGGTGGGCGTATTGCGGCACACGAGATAATGCGCGGGACTGCGGCGATCCGAAATTTAATCCGGGAAGATAAAGTGGCTCAAATGTATTCCGCTATTCAAACGGGGCAAGCCACGGGGATGCAAACGATGGATCAATGTTTGCAGGGATTGGTTCAAAAAAGACTGATTACCGTCGAAGTGGCGCGTGAAAAGGCGCGTCAGCCAGAGGGCATCATTGGCTGATCGTTGAGCCAAGTCGTGAGAATAATGGCCGCCGCTTTGTCGTCGATGGGGTTGGTGACGAAATCGCCGCGATGCCCTTCTGCGAACGCATCAGCTTTTGCTTCTCTGCTGGATAGCCGCTCGTCAACCAATGAGACTGGCAAGCTTAATCGGCCTTCGAGTTGCCGGGAAAACTTGGATGCTCGACGACTCAGCTCGCTTTCTGAGCCGTCCATGTTGATGGGGAGTCCAACGAGTAAGCGGTTCGGTCGCCATTCTTCGGTGAGGGCAATGATCGAGGGCCAGTGCGGCACACCCTCTTTTGCCGATACCACGGTGAGCGGCTCGGCGGTGCGCGACAGGGTGTTTCCGATGGCCACACCGATATTGCGCAGTCCAAAATCGAATGCCATGACCGTTTCATATCGAGGCATCCTTACGCGTGCCCTGCGTTGGCACTGAGTAGATCGACATCAATGCCCAATATACGCCCGGCCTCTGCCAGTTTTTGTGACGTGTCTGAATGAAATAGCGTCTGCCGGTCTGCCGCAACGGTTAGCCAGCTATTGTCCGCTATCTCTGCCTCGAGCTGTCCCGGTGCCCATCCGGCGTAGCCCAAAGCCACCAGACATTCTTGGGGTCCCTCACCCGCAGCCAGCGCGCACAGAATATCGCGCGAGGTCGTTAGGCTAATGTCATGGTGCACCGCCTGACTCCCCTCCCAGTCTCCCGCCGGGCTGTGCAATACAAATCCGTGGTCTTTTCTGATCGGTCCCCCCGCCAATATCGGGTAATGAGGGATCTCAAGGTCTGTGGGTATTGCGAGATGCTGCAACATCTCGATGAAGGTGATATCGAGCTGCTGATTCACGACAATGCCCATGGCACCGTCCTCATCATGGCGGCATAGATAGGTGAGTGAGCGGCTAAAAAAACCGCGATGGATGGCCGGCGTGGCCATTAGAAAGTGACCACGAAGCGTCACAGTGGTGGCACGCTTATCAACGATGGAGTGAGTGCGTTCAGGCTGAGTGTCCAGTGGCAACATGTGCCTGAATAACATCGAGTAGCTGGCCCGCAATATCAAGCCCTGACTCAGCTTCTATTTCTCGGAGACAGGTTGGGCTAGTGACATTGATTTCAGTCAGATAGTCGCCAATCACATCGAGCCCAACGAAAAAAAGGCCCCGGGCTTTCAGACCGGGCCCCACTTGCTCTGCTATCCATCGATCATGATCTGACAGCGGTTGTACTCGACCGGAACCGCCTGCTGCCAAGTTGCCTCGACTCTCTCCGGCGAGGGGGATGCGGGCAAGGCAGAAGGGGACGGGCTCTCCGTTAATCATCAGGATGCGTTTATCGCCGTCACTGATTGCTGGTAAATAGCGTTGTGCCATGATGGTTTGCGCGCCCGAGTGGGTCAGTGTTTCTAGAATGACACTGAGGTTAGGATCATCTTTGCGTGCCCGAAAAATAGCGCTGCCTCCCATGCCATCTAGTGGCTTAAAAATGACATCGTCGTGTTCACGGTGAAAAGCGCGAAGTTTAGTCATGTCTCGACTGACTAATAGGGGGGGGCAGCACTCTGGAAATTCGGTGGCAAATAACTTTTCGTTGCAATCTCTCAGACTCTGACAGCGGTTGACGATCAGTGTCCCTCTTTGTTCCGCTCGTTCTAGCAAATAAGTGGCGTAAATATACTCAAGATCAAACGGGGGATCTTTTCGCATCAGACAAATGTCGAGGTCACCTAGCGATAGGTCTTGTGGCTCTTTCAGTGCGTACCACTGAGATGCATCCCGATAGACGGTTAGGGATTGAGCGCGAGCCATTGGCTCCTCGCCGCTAAGGAAGAGGCCGTCGGGTTCAATATAAAACAATGACCAACCACGATCCTGCGCCGCCCAAAGCAGTCCTAAGGTCGTGTCTTTTTTGTAGTTGATAGAGCTGATGGGGTCCATGACGACGCCGAGGTTGAAACTCATTTCCGGATCCTTTTAGGCCGAGGGCCACTATCTTGCGATTCGCAGCGAATCCCCGCAAGCTCCCTAGGCGGCGGGAGCTAAGCATTTATTAATTGAGGTTAAGCGCATTATGGATGGTTTTTTTGTCGTCGTCGCCTGTGTCAGCCTGCTGTGCGCGATCGTAGCAGTGTTGCGGGTGCGGGCAATTGGCTGGGGAGTGTGGTTGTGGTTTTTGGTCGGATGGATAACGGGCGAGCTCGCTATTTGGTGTATTGGCGTGCAACTGGTCTTTGTCGCTGCCTGGGTGCTGATCGCAGGAACCGACACTGCGGGCTTTAGTTGGGGCCTATCGTTTTTTCTCGCTACTTGGGTGTTGCTGGCAGTATTTTTGCGAGACGCATTTGATGCGGGCGCCACCTTTAGCCGCTCACTGCGAATGACGTTAGGTGTGGGCTTTCTAGAGGAAATACCCCTTTCTCGGCGCGCTAAGATCACCAACCAGCTATACAGTAAAGAGTGGCAGTGGCCGTTTCGGTTCAAGCGCCCCGGCGTGCGATACGTCCGGAATCTCCCCTATACAGAATCGGGCAAGCGCGGCCTATTAGACGTTTATATTCCCGTGGCCGCTGGTGAGCGTCGCCCTGTCCTATTACAAGTGCATGGCGGGGCGTGGATGGTCGGCCACAAATCTGAGCAGGCGCAACCGCTTTTACATCGCATGGTGGAATCGGGGTGGGTGGGGGTGTCGATCAATTACCGTCTGGCACCACGGTCGGCTTTTCCAGCGCAAATGATGGATGTTAAAAAAGCGATTGCCTGGGTAAAGGACAATATTGCTGAGTATGGCGGCGACCCCAATTTTATTGTGGTGACAGGCGGCTCTGCTGGTGGCCATCTGTCGCTACTAGCAGGTTTAACGCCGAATCATGCGGATTGGCAGACCGGGTTTGAACATGTTGATACGGCAGTGCAAGGCGTATTGGCGTTGTACCCCGTTGTGGATTTGACCAACCGCCATGGCATTCGACAGCAATCCAACATGGATTCATTTATTGCTCAGCGCATTATCCAGCAATCCCGTGAGGAGGCACCGGCTATTTACGAGGATGGTTCGCCGATCTCTTGGATACATCGTCCGGGTGTTGCCGAGGCGGCGCCACCGATGTTCATTGTTCAAGGCACGCACGATTCATTAGTCTGGGTAGAAGAGGTCAGGCGATTTGTTGCGGAGCTCAGCCCCATTGCAGCGGCGCCTGTGGTGTATGCGGAATTACCCCGAGCACAGCACGCGTTTGAAATTTTCCATTCGCCTCGCACCAGTCATTACCTCAATGCAGCAGGGTGTTGGCTCGAGTGGGCTTGGGCACGGCATCAAAGGGATGCGCAGGAGTAATGACGCAGGCTACGGTTGGCCGAGATGCTAGGCGCGCTGAGTGATCATTGAGCCATGTCGCCCCATTGGGCGCCAATGACAGAGAGGGCAACCACGGGTGCGGTTTCTGTTCTAAGAATGCGTGGTCCCAGCTGCCACGGCTGAAAGTGATGTTGCTCGGCCGCGGCCACCTCTTCATCGGTTAGGCCACCCTCAGGCCCGATTAGCAGTGCGACCGACTGTGGTTTGGCGGCAAGCAGTGGCGCACTGTGCACGTCACAATGCAGTACCAATTTAATGTCTGCCACCGCTTCCGATACCCAGCTCGTTAGTGAGGTGGGCGCGTTAACGGTAGGAATACGCACCCGCCCTGATTGTTCGCAGGCGCTGCGCACAATTTGCTGCCAGTGGGTGAGGCGCTTTGCCAGTCGTTCTGGTGGGACGGTGAAATCGACGCGCGCGCTATACAGCGGCGAGATGGCGCTGACGCCCAGTTCGGTGGCTTTTTGAATGGCCCAATCAAAACGATCACCCTTACTCAGACACAATCCTAGATGAGACTGCAGAGAGGATTCCGTTTGTGGAGTGTTAACGGCGCCGAGCAATACCGATATCGATTGTTTGCCAATGGCCTGAATGCTTGCCGTGGTTTGCTGCCCCTGACCATCGAATAGGATGACATCGTCACCAACGCGGGCGCGGAGGACTTTGCCGAGGTATTGTGCTGCGTTCTCGTTTAAAACCAACTCAGCCCCGGCGAGCAGCGGTTGGTCTGAAAAAATTCTAGGGGTTCGCATGATAAGACCCTGATCATTTTTGCCGCACTAGCGAGCCGACAGCGTCTCACCAAGGCGAATCAATCCTGCGCCTTGGTGAGCTGGGTCCCTACCTTAATACTTATACGAGTCCCCTTTAAAGGGGCCATTGACGCCGACACCAATGTAGTCCGCTTGCTTTGTCGTCAGTTGGGTCATGACCCCGCCAAAGCCTTGTACCATTAATGTGGCAACTTGCTCATCAAGGTGCTTTGGCAATACCTCTACTGCGATGGCATTCTGGCGTGCGTCTTCTGGTAGGTCGGCAAACTTCTTTTCATAGAGGTGAATTTGCGCCAATACCTGATTAGCGAAAGAGCCATCCATAATACGTGAGGGATGCCCGGTGGCGTTGCCTAGGTTGACCAGTCTGCCTTCTGATAAGAGCAAAAGGTGGTCGTTGCTGGCGCTGTCGCGGATGATCTTGTGCACCTGGGGCTTGATCTCCTCCCACTGCCACTCTGCGCGCATATAGGCGGTATCAATCTCGTTATCAAAGTGGCCAATATTACATACCACCGCTGTTGATTTGAGCGCGCGCAGCATGGGTGCAGTGCAGACGTTGTAATTACCAGTGGCAGTGACCAACAGATCAGTGGTGCCGAGTAAATCGGCATTGACGCTGCCGTCTGTGCCGTCATCGACCCCGCCGTTGAAGGGCGACACCACCTCAAAACCATCCATGCAGGCTTGCATCGCACAAATGGGATCGCATTCAGTGACCCGCACAATCATGCCTTCTTGCCGCAGTGATTGAGCCGATCCTTTGCCAACATCACCATAACCGATCACGAGGGCGCGCTTGCCTGCTAATAAGTGATCAAGACCACGTTTGATGGCATCGTTAAGACTATGGCGGCAGCCATACTTATTATCGTTTTTTGACTTGGTGACCGCGTCATTCACATTCACTGCTGGCACTTTTAGTTCGCCATTGGCGAGCATTTCATAGAGGCGATGGACGCCCGTTGTGGTTTCTTCAGTGACGCCATGAATGCGTACCAACATCTCTGGATATTGCTCATGCAACATCCCAGTGAGGTCGCCACCATCATCCAGCACCATATTGGCATCCCACGGTTTGCCGTCTGCAAGAATGGTTTGCTCGATACACCACTCATATTCCTCTTCCGTTTCTCCTTTCCAGGCAAAAACTGGAATACCTGCAGCAGCGATAGCGGCGGCTGCATGATCTTGGGTAGAGAAAATATTGCAGGATGACCAGCGAACCTCTGCGCCGAGCGCGACCAGCGTCTCAATGAGCACGCCCGTCTAAATCGTCATGTGAATGCAGCCCAAGATCTTAGCGCCCGCCAGTGGCTGCGCATCACGATAATGCTCCCTCAGCGCTATCAGCGCGGGCATCTCGTTCTCGGCAATTTCCAATTCACGTCGGCCCCAGTCGGCCAAATGAATGTCCGCGACTTTATAATCAGCAAATACAGTTTGCTCAACAGCAGTGTTCATAGCA
>JABJAS010000001.1 GCA_018666055.1 Halieaceae bacterium
GCCGATTTGTTTAAGGACATTCCTGAAGCGCTTGAGAATACGGTTGAAATTGCCCGTCGTTGCTCCGTTACTCTGAGCCTCGGCGAACCTTTCTTACCCAATTACCCTGTGCCGGAAGGTGAAGGGATTGAGCAGTTTCTGAGTCGTTTGTCTTTTGAGGGGCTGGGTGAGCGATTCCCCGGTCAGACGGACCAACAGCTCACTGCTTACCGTGACCGGCTCGACTTCGAGCTTGAAACCATCAACCAAATGGGTTTTCCCGGCTATTTCTTGGTGGTGATGGATTTTATCCAGTGGGCAAAAAAGAACGACATTCCCGTTGGTCCTGGGCGCGGTTCGGGTGCGGGATCCCTCGTGGCTTATGTCCTAGGTATTACAGATCTTGATCCGATCGCCTATGACCTACTGTTTGAGCGTTTTCTGAATCCAGATCGGGTGTCCATGCCGGATTTTGATGTGGATTTTTGCATGGAGCGACGAGATGAGGTGATTGATTACGTCGCTGAAACCTATGGGCGGCAATCCGTCTCGCAAATCATTACCTTCGGTACGATGGCGGCCAAAGCGGTCGTTCGGGATGTGGCTAGGGTGCAGGGCAAGCCTTATGGGCTTGCCGATCGGATGTCTAAGCTGATTCCGTTCGAGGTCGGAATGACGCTGGCCAAGGCGCTCGAGCAAGAGGAGCAGTTGGTTCAGCTACTCGAGGAAGACAGCTCGGCCCAAGAAATATGGGACATGGCAGTTCAGCTCGAGGGTATTACCCGTAATGCAGGCAAGCATGCGGGGGGCGTTGTGATCGCACCCTCTGAGCTCACCGATTTTTCTCCGATCTATTGCGATGAAGACGGTAGTGGCCTCGTGACGCAGTTCGACAAAAATGATGTAGAAGAGGCTGGGCTGGTGAAGTTCGACTTCTTGGGCCTCAGAACACTCACCATCATTCAGTGGGCCATTCAGATGATTGACGCGCGCGCTGAAAAACCCCTAGTGATCGAAACTATTCCGCTGGATGATCCCGCCGTATTTAACGTGCTTCAGGCGGGTGATACGACTGCCGTGTTCCAGTTGGAAAGCCGTGGCATGAAGGAATTGATTAAGAACCTGAGGCCTGACTGCTTCGAGGACATCATTGCGCTGGTGGCGCTATTTCGTCCGGGCCCTTTGCAATCGGGCATGGTGGAAAACTTTATTAACCGCAAACATGGACGTGAGCAAATTGCGTATCCAGATGCTCAGCACCAGCACGAATGGTTGCAACCGATTCTAGAACCCACCTACGGCATTATTCTTTACCAAGAACAAGTGATGCAAATTGCACAGGTCCTTGCGGGTTATACCTTGGGCGGTGCCGATTTATTGCGACGTGCAATGGGTAAGAAAAAGCCTGAGGAGATGGCCAAGCAGCGAAGCGTTTTTGAAGAAGGCGCAGCGGAGCAAGGAATCGATCCCACGCTGGCGATCAAAATCTTTGACTTGGTCGAAAAGTTTGCAGGATATGGCTTCAATAAATCGCACTCTGCCGCGTACGCATTGGTTTCTTATCAGACCGCTTGGTTAAAGACGCATCACCCGGCAGAGTTCATGGCCGCCGTTATGAGCTCCGATATCGACAACACCGATAAGCTGCTGACGTTTCGAGATGAAGCGCGGCGAATGGGTGTGCAGGTGCTTCCGCCCTCTATTCAGGAGGGGCAATACGCCTTTTCTGTGAACGACGAGAAGCAGATCCGCTACGGTTTAGCGGCGATTAAGGGGCTAGGTGAGGGCCCAATTTCTAACCTACTCACTGCGCGACAAGAAGGCCCTTTTCAGAGCTTGTTCGACCTGTGTGCTCGTACTGATCCCCGCAAGGTCAATCGACGGGCATTAGAAGCATTGATTAAGAGCGGCGCCATGGACGAACTGGGTGTTGAGCGTTGGACGCTATTGGCGGCGCTTGATGATGCGATCCGCGCAGCGGAGCAGGTCGCCAGCAATACTGCAGCGGGCATGCAGGATTTATTTGGCGAAGTGATCGCTTCAGGTGAGACCACAGAAGATCCCTATCAAGAGCATCGAGGCGCGCGAGCGTGGTCTTTGATCGAACTCCTGAATGCAGAGAAGGAAAGTCTCGGCAGCTTCTTAAGTGGCCATCCTATCGAGGCTTGCGAGCAAGAAGTCAGAAAGTTTGCACCCCGGCGGATTCGAGAATTACAGGCCAATGGTCAGGCGGTGGTCGCAGGATTGATTATGGATATCAGAACGATCAAAACACAGCGGGGTCCAATGGCTGTCCTCACCCTAGACGATGGCTCTGGCCAGATGGAAGCGACGGTGTATAACGATGTGTTTAATGAATACCGTGAATTGCTCCAGAAAGATCAGATCGTGCTGTTAGAGGGCCGCTTGCAAGTCGATGATTTCAATGGCGGTTTAGCGATGCGAACCAAAGCGGTACGCTCGTTAGAGCAAGCCCGAGAAGCAAGGGTGTCACAGCTCAAGTTGCGGGTGCCGAGCTATCGGGTCGACGAGACGTTCAATACCTTGCTGGCCGACACTTTGCGAACCGCGGTGGGGGGGCAGTGCCCTGTCGTGATGGAGTATGTGCAGGCGAAGGGCTCGGTTGCGGTCCGCCTAGGCGGTGCGTGGCAGGTGCATCCTAATGATGCGTTATTGGATGAATTGCGTATTGCGGTGGGCAATGACGCGGTCGACTGGGTCTATGAAGGTTAGTGCGTTACTGGGCACCATCCTATTGATGTGGGGTTGTGGCGAGACGGCTCCACCGTGCCAGACCGCGGTGCAGTCACCCGTTGCGCCGAGTGCGGGGTGCTTGGTTATCACAGATCGCGGCGTCTTGTTGGTGCGTGACTGGACTGGATCAGTGGCGTTACCGGGAGGCAGTGTGCGGCCGGGTGAGTCGGCTCGGTGTGGTGCAGAGCGAGAACTATTTGAAGAAACGGGCTTGGTGGCTTTGGCGGGCCATACGGCGCAAAGGTTCGACAATGGATTTCAGTTGTTTTGGTGTGAGGTCGCTGCTTCCGCAGAGCCAACCCTTCATAGACCGCTTGAAATCAGACAAATCATTTGGTGGCAGCCGGACGAGGCGCGCTTCATTGAGTGGCGCTACCCGCGCCAAGGCGATCAGATACGAGCGCTGATTGCAGGGGACCGGATGGCACCGGCATCTTTGGTCGAGTCAGATTGGTAACGATACAGGTATAAGTGGAATGAGGGACCATCATGAGCAATGAGCAAATAGAAGCGGCGGTGTTTCGTCGTCTGTTATCCCATCTCGACGATCGCAAGGACGTTCAAAATATTGATTTGATGAATTTGTCCGGATTTTGTCGGAACTGCCTTTCTAAGTGGTACGCGCAGGCTGCTGAAGAACAGGGGGTGGTGATGGATAAAGAAGCGGCGCGAGAAATTGTCTACGGCATGCCTTACGCTGAGTGGAAAAGCCGCTATCAAACGGAGGCAACACAGGCGCAGCAGCAAGCTTTTGCAGAGCAGGACGCGGCTTCAAGAAGCTAGTGCAGCCAACACAGAGGCCAAAGAGACCACATCGGCATATTTGGCATTGAGGTCATAAAGATTGGCCTCGTGTGCCTTGGGGTCCCGGTCACCACAGGCCTCCCTCGGCACAACGACACGGTAGTTGTTCTGAAGCCCGTCGACAGCGGTGGCTCGAACGCAGCCGCTGGTAGTGAGCCCTGTGACGACTACCGAATCGACATTTCGATCCGTCAGCCATTGATCTAGCGCGGTGCCGTGGAAGCTGCTCGCATGACGTTTCTCTAGCTGCAGATCATCGTCCGTGATGGGCAGCCTCGGATCAAATTTGACCCACTGAGACTCGGGGGTCAGCAGGTTGAGGGCTGGGACGCGCGCTCGAAAAACCGACGCTTCATCATCATTGCGATAGATGACGGTGGTCAGCACCACAGGTAATTGTGCTTGGTGGAAGGCGTTCATGAGCTGGACGTTAGCGCCGACGACTGATTCTGCGTCTGAGCCCAATGGACAGGCTGGGTCGGTAAAGCCCACCACAACATCCACCACAATCAAGGCGGGATGGTTGCCCATCCCCCCGTCGACACGCGCCAGCGCTTGTCGATTCGCGTCGTTTTCTGTTTGTGTTTCGTCGTCCATCGCCGGTGCGCCAACTTTTTCTTTAGGTACGCGGTATGATGAGGGATCTCAACGAGACGCGCTAGTGGCCTCAGAGGATTGTGCTCAGATATGACGGATCCCATTTCACCTTCAGTTGATGTCAGTGCCTTGATCGACGCGGATTGGCCGGAATGGCGCGCTGCTCTGGAGGACATTCGCCGCGAATACGGTGATGAGGGGGTAAGAGCGCTGTTGCGGAGGCTGCAGGAGTACAGCATTGATCAAGGTGTGACCCCCGCAGACGCGCTCCTCAATACCCCCTACACCAACACCCTTTCGCCGCATGAGCAGCCGGCTTATCCAGGTGATTTGGCGTTGGAAAAACGGATTGAAAATATCATTCGTTGGAATGCCGCGGCAATGATACTCCGGGCCCAAGACGAAGGTGCTGGTTTGGGTGGGCATATCGCAACCTATGCCTCAGCGGCCACCACTTTAGAAACCGCATTTCACCATGTTTTTTCCGCCGAGGGGCGAGGCGATTTAGTACTGCCGCAACCTCATGCCGCGCCAGGTATTTATGCGCGAGCCTTTCTTGAGGGTCGTCTCAGCGAGCAACAACTGCGAAATTTCCGTCGTGAGCTGGGAGAAGGGGGTGGGCTATCGTCTTATCCTCATCCCCGCTCCATGCCTGACTTCTGGCAGGTTCCGAATGCGTCGATGGGGTTGTCGGTGCCGATGTCTATTTACTTGGCTCGGTTTGCCAAGTACCTGCAGCATCGGGGTCTTAAAGCACCGGATGATGCGCGGATTTGGTGTTTTATTGGCGATGGAGAAGCCGATGAACCAGAAGTGCTCGGTACGATTAATATCGCTGCCCGTGAGCGATTAGATAACTTAGTGCTGGTGGTCAATTGCAATTTACAGCGACTCGATGGCCCGGTGCGGGGCAATGGAAAAATCATCCAAGAACTGGAGCGGGCATTCCGCGGAGCGGATTGGCAAGTATTAAAAGTGATTTGGGGGAGTGGTTGGGATGCACTGCTGGCGGCAGATCATGATGGTGTTTTGCGTCACCGTATGGAGGAATGCCTCGACGGAGATTATCAGCGCTATTCTATTTTACCCGGAGGAGAGCAACGAGAGCATTGGGTTGATGGCGATCCGCGCTTAGAACAATTAATGAATACCCTCACCGATGCAGAGGTCGCTCAGATCAAGCGAGGTGGCCAAGATCCTAAAAAATTATATGCCGCCTATCGTCGCGCCTGTGACAGTGAGGACCGGCCCACCGTGCTATTGGTCAAGACGGTCAAAGGCGATGGCATGGGGTCCGCCCTACAGGGACGCAATACCGCTCATCAAAAGAAAGATTTATCACGAGAGGAGCGGATTGCCTGCGCGCGTGCTTGGGGGATTCCCCTA